>CANRHA010000025.1 GCA_947630315.1 uncultured Clostridia bacterium | reverse complement strand
ACAACGACATGGCTCAGGAACTTATACGCCTTTGCATATTAAAGGTGATAGGCAAAAGGCTTATCAACCCCAGGATAGTTATGTGCGTTCCGAGCGGGGTGACTACAGTTGAGAAAAAGGCGGTAGTTGAAAGCGCGGTGTCTGCCGGCGCGAGAACAGTATACCTTATTGAAGAACCGGTCGCGGCGCTTTTGGGAGCGGGCGAGGATATAATGCCGCCGTTCGGGAGAATGGTCGTAGACATAGGCGGCGGAACGGCCGACGTAGCGGTGACATCTTTAGGCGGGATCGTCGCCGCAGGCTCGGTAAAAAAGGCGGGCAACGCCTTCAACGCATCTGTACAGAGATATATAGCCGACACCTACAAGGTGCTGATCGGCGAAAGAATGGCCGAGGAGGCGAAGATCGCCTGCGGAAACATGTTCTGGGCGTCGGTCGAAAAAACCGGCTCGGTATCGGGCCGAAGCCTTATAACCGGCCTGCCGGAGAGGCTTGAAATATCAGAAGACGACATCTGCCGCGCAATAACCGAGGACGTCGACGCAATTATTGCCGAGATAAGAAACGTATTTGAAAAAACCCCGCCCGAGCTTGTCGGAGACATATACGACAGGGGAATTATCCTCACCGGCGGCGGCGCGCTTCTGAGGGGGCTTGATATGTACATCACCCGCGAGTTCGGGGTAAAATGCATAGTCGCCGACGACCCGCTCGGGTGCGTGGCGCGCGGAACGCATATGGCGTTCAAGGTCAGGGATAAACTCAGAAACGGCTTTGAAAAGATAAACGTTTCAAGGCTGTGAATATTTTCCTGTAATTTTGCCGATAATCCTTCCGAAGAAACTTTCGGGAGGATCTTTTATGAAAAAAATAACGCTCTCCTTGCTTATTTCGCTTGTGATCTTTGCCGCCGCGGGGGTAATTTCCGAGGCAAAAGAGGTCGAAGCCCTTACCGGGAAGATGATTCGGATACACGTTATTGCAAATTCTGACAGCGAGGCCGACCAGCGGCTCAAGATAAAGGTAAGAGACGGCATTCTTGAAACGGTTGCTGATATTACCTCGGGCTGCGGCGACAAGGCTTCCGCGATGGCGGCTATAGGCGGGAATATCGAGGATATAAAATCCGCCGCCGAGAGGGCGATATCTGAAAGCGGCAGCGGGTACGGCGTGACATGCACCCTGAAAAAAGAGGAGTTTGACCGCCGCGAATACGATGATTTTACCCTTCCCGCCGGGGAGTACGATTCGCTCTGCATAAGAATAGGGGAGGCAAAGGGCAAAAATTGGTGGTGCGTGTGTTTTCCGTCGGTGTGCGTGGGGGCGGCGGTCAAGATCGACGACTGCGAGGTCTTTACCGACGGCGAGCTTATGATAGTAAAAGAACCGCAGAAGGTCAGATACAAGCTCTGGTGTTTCGAGGCGGTAAGGAGGATAAAAAAGTTCTTTGGATCTTTGCAGAGCGCTTTGAATTTATGATCAACGAGGCGTACATTTAAATTCTGACATCTGATTTCTGATTTCTGACTTCTGACATCTGACTTCTGTCCTCTGATGCGGGGTCCGCATTGACATTGAGAACGCCGTGTGGTAAAATTTTATCGACAAGGAGGCGTTGAGATGCTCAACATATATCTCGGCGTAAACGAGGGCGAAAAGCTGATAGAATGCGCCAAAAAAATGAAGGAGCTCACCGAGCAAAAAAGACAGGTCACAGCCGTTGTGCCCGACCAGTTTTCCTTTGCGTTCGATAAAGCGCTCTATAAAGAATTGGGCGCAAAGACCTTCAACCGAATAACGACAATAAGCTTCCGGCGCTTCTCGGAAAACCTTATAGAGCGCTTCGGCACGCCCACCGGCACGCTTGTCTCCCAAAACGACAGAATGATACTTTTATACCTTGCCTTAAAGAGGACGAGGGCCGCCAAAACCCTGAAGATACTTGACCGCTCGGCCGAAAAGACCTCTTTTTGCGAGGACATGTCTCAGCTTATAGATTCGTTCAGACGGAGCGGAGTCACCGCCGAAGCCTTAAAAGCCGCGTCGGAAAGCTCCGGCGGGACCCTCGGCGACAAGCTCTCGGACGTTTCGGATATATATTCGCAGTACATATCCCTGATGGAGGAGCGCGGCTGCCGCGATGAAAGCTCGGTAATAACCGAGGGCGCGCGGATCGCCGCCGCAAATTCCGCATTCAAGGGCAGCAGCGTTTTTGTATTCAGGTTTGACAGCTTTTCCCCGGATGAACTCAAACTTCTTGAAGCCGCGCTCAGAGACGCCGACAGCGTGACGGTCTGCCTTGATCTGCCGGAAAAATACCGCCGGTCGGCCGTTTCGCCGTTCATGCACTGTGAAAACACCCAGAACGAGCTTGTAAAGCTTGCGGCGGCGGTAAATTCACCCCTCAGATATACCGTAAACCGCGCCCCGAAGACCCGCGACAGTCTACTTGAAGCCGTGGGCGAATGCCTCTATGCGCCTGCGGGCAGGGTCGATGGACCTGCGGGCGGGAGCCTTAATATAATAAGGGCGGACAGCATTCACGAGGAGTCGGAGTATGTAGCCGCGGCGGTCAGAAGGCTCTCGGTCGTCGAGGGCAAAAGCCTCAACAGCATAGCCGTACTTACCCATGATCTTGAATCCTACGCCGACGCGCTTAGCGCCTCGTTTGAGCGCTACGGCGTTGAAGCGTTTATAGACAGGCCCCAGAGCGCCGCGGGAATGTCTCTGGCGCTTTATGTTCTTGACGCCGTTGACGCGGCCTCGACAAGACAGCCCGACACCGATAGGATCTTAAAATATCTGCGTTCGCCGTTTTCTCCGCTTTCTCAGGAGGAGGTCTCGGAGCTTTGGGATTACTGCGTTTACTGGAACGTAGACGGCAAAATGTGGAACGAAGATTTTACCGCCGGCGATGAAAAGACAGATCTTGATAAGATCAACGAGATGAGAAAAAAGGCGGAGGAACCGCTGGAGCGCCTCAGGGAGGCCTCAAAGGGGGCTTCGGCAAAGGATATCGCCTCGGCGTTCTGCGAATTTTTGAAGGAGACCGGCGCTGCCGGGAGGGCGTATTCGGTCATAGACGGCTGCACCGATGAAGAACTGAAGCTCAGCACCGCAAGGCTCTTTAAACAGCTCTGGAACGCGGTGATGTCGGCTATATCCTCGGTATGGCTGATAGCCGGCGAGGAGAAGCTCACGCTTAAAACCTTCGGCGAGCTTTTAAGGCTCATACTTTCGCAGACTAAGATATCAAACCCGCCCCAGAAGCTTGAAAGCGTGACTGTGGCCGACGTCAGCCGCTCGATAATCGCCGAGCCTGAGACGGTATTTGTCGTCGGGCTTGCCGACGGCTTTTTCCCGGCTGATGTAAAAAAGAACGGCCTCTTTTCGGGCAGGGATATAGCCGCGCTTGAAGAATTGGGCGTAAGATTCGACGTTACCCCCGAGGCTCGGCTGTGTTCCGAAAGATACGACTGCTACAGGGCACTGACCTCGGCCTCAAAGTGTCTCAACCTAAGCTGGTCCGGCAAGGACCTTAAGGGCAAGGAGCTCAGGCCGTCAAGATTCATAAAGAGAATAACCGACATGTGCGGCGCAAAAATCACGCCCGCAAGGAGCCTGGGCGCAGAGTTTTACTGTTCTACCCCGCGCAGCGCATACTATAACTGCTCGGTCTCTACCGGCCTAAGCCCAAAGGAAAAGGCCTCGGTGCGCGAGGCGCTCAACGAAATTCCCGAGTACCGCGAAAAGCTCGAACTGAGCGCCGCCGAGGGAGGGTATCATAAATTGGACCCCGATATTTCCCGCAGGCTTTTTGCCCCCGGAGATATCAACATAACTGCATCAAGAATAGACGTGTACAACCGCTGCAACTTTGAATACTTCTGCAAATTCGGGCTGAAAATAAAGCCGGTCACGCCGCTTTCTATCGACCCCTCAAACCGCGGCAGCGTTATGCATTACCTCTTTGAGAGCGTTTTAGGGTACTACGGCGACAGGTTCTCTGAGGCGGAAGACGGGGAAATTGAGCTTTTGATAGCTAAGCTTCTTGATGAATATTCCAAGGAAAACTTCGGCGGCGATTTCGGAAAGACAGCAAAGTTCATGGCCGATTACAACCGCTTAGGCGGCGCCGCCATGGAGATACTTTTAAACATGCGCGAGGAGTTCAAGGTCTCAAAGTTCAGGCCGGTCAGGTTTGAATACAGCCTATCTGATGAAAACGGCGAGAGCGTCCTTAAAATACCTCTCGGGCGGGGCGTATCGATAAAGATAAGGGGGATCGTAGACCGCGTTGACACCTATGTTTCGCCGTCCGGAAAGAGGTATATCAGGGTCGTCGATTACAAGACCGGCGAGAAAAAGTTTTGCTTTGAGGATATATATAACGGTCTCAATCTACAGATACTACTCTATATGCTTGCACTTACCGAGGGCAGCGATAAAAGCTTTAACGGCTGCATTCCGGGCGGGGTGCTGTATATGAGGGCGGGGTTTTTAAAGTGCAGCGACGACTTCGACCCCTTAAGCTCAGAGAGCGGATCGCGCCTCGTAAAAAGCGCCGAACAGCTGAAGCGCAGCGGCCTTCTGACCGAAAACGAGGAATCGCTCGAGGCGATGGATTCGGGGTTCAGCGGCAGGTTTGCGCCGGTCAAAAAAAACAAGGACGGCACCTACAGCAAGCTTTCCCAGACAGTAAGCGAAGCGGGCTTTAAGAAGCTTGAAGATTTTGCAAGGCAAAAGGCGGTGCAGTTCGGCCGCGACCTTCTGGCAGGAAAAATAGACGCCGTTCCCGCAGGGAGCGACCCCGACCATTTAAGATGCGCCTACTGCGACTATGTTTCGGTATGCGACCGCAGAAAGTACAGAATGAAGATAATAAACAAATCGGACGGCGACATATTAAAGGCCGAAATATGCGGCGGGGAGGCGGAATGATGTACAACTGGACGGACGAACAGCAAAGCGCCATAGACGCCTACGGCTCGCCGGTGATAGTTTCCGCCGCCGCGGGAAGCGGCAAAACCGCCGTTTTGGTCGAGCGCACGATACGACTTCTTTGCGACAGTGAAAAAAATATACCCGCCGATACTCTTTTGGCGGTTACGTTTACAAACGACGCCGCCGCGCAGATGTCGCGAAAGCTTTCAGCCGAGATAGATTTAAGGGCGGACCTCGAGCCTGACGATCCATGGATACAGCGCCAGCAGGCGCTTCTGAGGCTTGCCGAAATAACAACCATCAACTCGTTCTGCTACGGGCTTGTAAAGGACAACCTCTCGCTGACCGAATTTCACAGCGGGATAAGGATCCTCGACGAAAACGAAGCCGCCATGCTCTGCGACAGGGCGCTCGACCAGGTCCTTGAAAGGGAATATGCCGACAACCCCGCCGAGACCGAGCAGCTTATATCGCTGTTCTGCCATGAAAACGATCTTAGCCTTAGGGCGATGATATTAAAGCTATACGGTTTTCTGAGGTCGCTGCCGTTTCGCGACGTATGGGCAAAAAGGGCGATAGATCGCCTCAGAAGCGGCGAAGCGGCGGATATTCTTACCGAATCGTTAAAAGCCGAGGCCAAGGAGGAGATAAAGCTTTTAAGGTCTGCCGTTTCGCGCCTTAAGGACTGCGCCGCAGCGCTTGAATATCACTCCGCCGCGCAGAGGGTGTTTTACTCGAACTGCGATCTCGCCGAGGCGATAATAGATACATTAAAGGTATGCAGCTTTGAGGACGCGCACAGCCTTCTTGAAAAAACCGAATGGTTCAAGCTCATAGGCGCAAGACAGACAAAGGCCGAAAAGCAGTACTGTTCCGAGCTTGAAAACAGTATATACCAATCGGCAAAGGACTGCCTTGATCACATCAAAAAGGGCTTCGAGGAGCTTGCCGGGGTCTATATGTTCAGCAAAAAAACCGCCGCCGAGGAGCAGGAGCTTGTCGCAAAATATTTTGAAAGGCTCTGGAAGCTCTGCGCAAAGCTTGACGGCGAGCTTATGAAGATGAAGGTGGAAAAAAACGCCGTCGATTTTGCCGACACCGAGCTGATGTGCGTGTCTATGCTGGTGAACTGCGCCGATGACGGGACCCTCAGTCGCACGCCGCTTGCCGAGGAGATAGTAAAAAGCGGTAGGTACCGCGTCATTTTGATCGATGAATTTCAGGACGTGAACAACCTTCAGGAGGTAATTTTCAGGGCGATATCCGACACCGACGACATCTCGGAGATGGGCAAAAACGTCTTTGTCGTCGGAGATGTAAAGCAATCTATCTACCGATTCAGGCAGGCCAACCCCAAGATATTCCTCAAGACCCGCGAACAGGGCCGATCGCCCGACAGCAGGGTACGCGAGCTTTTGCTCAGGAGGAATTTCAGGAGCCGTGAAAGCATATTGAAGTTCTGCAACTATGTTTTCGGCTCGTTGATGTCAAGTCGGGTCGGCGAGACCGAATACACCGCCGACGAGGCGCTTATAAAGGGCGCGGACTATCCTTCTGAGGACCCGCCGGTCGAGATAATCGCATATGACAGCGACGTTGACGAATCGGTAAAGGACATTGAATTTACCGCGATAGCTCGGCGCATAAGACAGCTTTTAGACAGCGGAGCTTTGGTGTATGACGGCGGCGCGGAAAGACCTTGTAGGCCGTCTGATTTCTGCGTTCTTACGCGAAATAATATAGAAGCCTCGGAAATAAAAGACATCTTTGACGCCGAGGGGCTTAAAATTCTGACAAACGATTCCTCCGGCTATCTCGGTTCGCGGGAGATATCGTTGCTTCTTGATCTTCTTGCGGTTATTTCTAACCCGATGAGGGATATACCGCTTGCCTCGGTGCTGCTTTCGCCAATATTCGGCTTTACCGACGATATGCTCGCGCAGCTGAGGCTTTTAGGCCCAGAGGACAGGCTTTATAAAACCGTTCTCGCCGTATCGAGGGGCGACTGCCCGGCGGATGAAATATTCAGGGAAAAATGTTCGCGCTGCGTCGAGACCTTAAAAAAACTCGGCGTTTACGCCTCTGGAATGACCCTTACAAGGCTTATAAGAAAGATATACGACGTGACCGATATTTTCGCCCTCGCCTCGGCATATGAAGACGCCGAGAAAAAGTGCGCGAACCTTTACCTGCTTTTAGAGTATGCAAAGAGCTATGAGGATTCCTCTCCCGACGGCATCGCCGGATTTTTGAGATACATAGAATACATCAGCAAAAGCAACGGCGATTTTGAACAGGCTATGACGGTCACAGAATCGGAGGACGCGGTAAATATAAAGACGGTCCACCGCTCAAAGGGGCTTGAATACCCGTTTGTGTTCCTCTGTCAGACCGGCAGGCAGTTCAATAAAAAAGACCTGAACGGCGCGCTGCAGTTAAATTCAGACGTCGGCGTAGGGCTAAGCTTCAACGATTACTCTACCCTTACAAACCGCAAGACATGCTTCTGGCGGCAGGTTCGCCGCGAGAACGAATCGGAGCTGCTCTCCGAAGAGCTGAGGCTTTTGTACGTTGCGATGACAAGGGCTAAAGAGCGGCTCATAATACTTCTTGATACCGGCGAAAAGGCCGCCCAGACAGCTAAAAAATACTATTATGAGATCGCTTCTCCCAAGGTTCCCGCGGCGGTAGTAAAAAGGGCGTCGTGCACCGCCGATTGGCTTATCATGGCGCTGATAAAACACCCCGGTTTCGGGGTGATGCGTTCGCGGCTCGACGGCGTATCATACACCGACCCGCCCGCAGATGATCTCCCCGAAATAAGCGTTATACCGATCCCCGGGGCGACCGAACGCAGAAAAACATCGGACGAAGTAAAAATAGCCCCCGACGTCGAGCTTGTAAAGAGGATATCCGAAAACTTCCGAAAATCGCCCGACCCGAGGCTTATTCAGAACGAGGCAAAGCTCACTGTATCCGAGATCGTCAAGGACGACGTTCTTAGCTTCTTCCCGGAGGTTCCGAGCCTTGACGAATCCCTTGAGGAGTTATCCGCCGCCCAACGCGGCACCGTTACCCACCGCTTTATGCAGTTCTGTGATTTTTCACTCGCCGAGCGCGACCTTGAAGCCGAGATAGCCCGCCTCGCCGAAGCAAGCGTATTTACCCGCCGCGAGGCCGAAGCTATCAACAGGTTCAGCGTAAAAAGGTTCTTTGAGGGCGACATATACGCAAGAATGAAGCGTTCGCTCGGAATATTGCGCGAGGAGCAGTTTATAATCAGGTTCGACGACATAGACGCCGGCGATACTTTAAAGGAAATATACCGCGGGACTGACGGTATGCTTCAGGGAATTGCGGACTGTCTGTTCGAGGAGCCGGACGGCTTTGTGCTTGTAGATTACAAGACCGACAGGGTAAAAACCGCTCAGGAACTCGCCGAGAGGTATTCGGGGCAGCTGACGCTGTATAAGGCCGCGTTTGACGCGCTTCTTGACAAGCCTGTAAAATCGGCGTATATATACTCGTTCAGGCTCGGAGAGGGGATAGAAATAAAAATCTGAAAAAATTTCGGGGACCCCCTTGACAAATCCGGGCGGAGAGTGTATAATATCCCGCGTAAAGAAAGCAGAAACGTTCGCGTTCTCACCTCAAGCGCTTCAGTGAAGAGGTCGATATTTTAAGATAACCTTCGGCGCAAGGCCGTTACGGGTATTTTATGAGCGTGGACCTTATCGGCTTGCGCTCTTTATTTATCTTTATTTTGGAGGTGTTGCGCCATAGCCAGCATGGAGCATCAAATCAACGAAGAAATTCGCGACCCTAAGGTCAGGGTGATCGACAGCGAAGGCAATCAGCTCGGGATCATATCCTCGAAGGAAGCGCTTGAAATAGCCGCCGAAAAGGAGCTCGATCTTGTAAAGATAGCGCCCAACGCAGTTCCGCCGGTCTGCAAGATAATGGACTACGCCAAATATTGCTTCGAGCAGTCCAAGCGGGAGAAGGAAGCGAGAAAGAACCAGAAGACCGTCGAAGTCAAGGGGATCAGAATGACCTCAAAGATAGACACCAACGACTTCAACACCAAGGTCAATCAGGCCATCAAGTTCCTAAAAGGCGGAGATAAGGTAAAGGTCTCGATAAGACTTCAGTTCAGAAAAGGCGCGGCTTTGCATTCCGAGCTTTCCAACGATCTACTCGACCAGTTTAAGGATGCCGTTGCTGAATACGGCGTATTCGATAAGCCGAGCAAGATCGAGGGCAAGAATATCGTCTTGTTCATATCGCCAAAAAGCAGTAAATAATAATTTTAGGAGGACATAAAAATGGCAAAGATCAAGGTAAAAACCCATTCCGGCTCGAAAAAGCGCTTCGCTTTTACAGCTACCGGCAAGGTAAAATTCCAGCACGCCTATAAGAGACACCGCCTCGTCTCAAAAGATCACAAGGCAAAGAGACTCGCAAGAGGCACCGCTTACGCGTCGAGCGCAAACATCGAAGCGCTCAGAAAAACCATCCCTTACAAGTAAATCACGGGTTGTAAGGAATCAAAACATCAAATAACGGAGGTATGAAATTATGGCTCGTGTAAAGGGAGCAATGATGACTCGCAAGAGAAGAAATAAAACCCTTAAGCTCGCAAAGGGTTACTGGGGTTCAAAGTCTAAGCATTTCAAGATGGCTAAACAGGCCGTCATGAAATCAGGCAACTATGCTTATATAGGCAGAAAACAGAAAAAACGCGAATTTCGTCAGCTTTGGATCGCAAGAATATCCGCCGCCGCAAAGATGAACGGCACCAACTACTCGACTCTGATGAACGGCCTCAAGAAAGCCGGCATCACCCTCAACAGAAAGATGCTTTCGGAGATCGCCATCAACGACCCCGCCGGTTTTACCGCGATAGTCGAAAAGGCAAAGGCTGCCCTTTGATCGAATAAAAACACGCCTCACGCGGGCGTGTTTTCTGTTAATCCGGGAGGTGTGAAAATGCTGATACAAAGCCGCGACAACCCAAAGATCAAGGAATATATCCGCTTAAGAGACAAGCGCTCCGAGCGCGAATCCGCCGGCGCGTTCATACTTGAAGGCGCAAGGCTTATCGACGACGCAATAAGGGAAAACGCCGGGCTTATATCTGCATTCTACACCCGCGCAAGCGCCGAAAAATTCTGCAGGACCGTCGAGGCGCTGCGCTCGCTTTTAAATGATAAAGCCTACGAGATCACCGAGGAAGTATCTTTAAAGATGAGCGGCACCGTAGCCCCTCAGGGGATATACGCCTGCGCGTCAAGGCTTGACAAAACTCCTTCTTTGGATAAAATAGTATACGGAGAAAAGTTTCTTGTTTTAAACGGCCTTGCCGATCCCGGAAACATAGGCACGGTTTTAAGGACCGCCGACGCCGTAGGGATCTCGGGAGTATATCTCTGCGGCTGCTGTGATATATATAATCCCAAGACGGTAAGATCTACAATGGGCTCGCTTTTCAGGGTTCCGATAGAGGACAGAATGACATATGCCGACGCTGTGGCCGCGCTTAAGGCCGCCGGCGTTTCGGTGTATGCCTCTGTAGTTGATAAAGACGCCGAAAGCCTGCGCGGATTCAATTTTCCCCCGTGCAGCGCCGTGGTTATAGGCAACGAGGGCAACGGCCTTTCTGATGACGACGTAAAGCTCTGCGACGGCAGGATAACGATAAAGATGAGCGGCACGGTCGAATCGCTCAACGCCGCTACGGCCGCCGCGCTGTTTTTGTGGGAGCTTTCAAAGTAGGGGAGGACAACTATGGCTGATAAAAAATACTGGCTGTGGCTTACAATAGCCTTCGGAGCGGCAAATTCAAGAAAATGGAACGCCGTTTCGGGCTACAACGGCGTGGTGAACGCTTACGAGAGCATATCCTCTGGCGACGTCTCCAAGGTCCTGCCTCAGGATATAAAAAAGGTCCGCGCTGCAACTATGGAACAGGCCGAGAGCCTGATCGAATACTGCGGCTCGAAGGGCATAAGCATAGCTTCATATGACGACGAGGAATTTCCTCAGCGTTTAAGGGAGATATACAACCCGCCGTCGGTGCTGTTTTATCTCGGGGATATCTCGGGCGTCGACAACAACATGGTCATAACCGCCGTGGGAACAAGAAACCCGAGCAAGTATTCGGTATCGGTATCCGATCGCGTATGCCGCGAGCTTGTAAACGCAGGGGCTTCGATCGCGAGCGGGTTTGCCCTCGGGCTTGACAGCGTAGCTCACACCGCCGCCATAGCCGCAAAGGGAAAGACCTACGCAGTTTTGTCCTGCGGGATACTTTACGATTATCCTCCCGAAAACGCGGATAAAAAATCTTTGATCGCTAAGCACGGCGCGGTCATAAGCGAATATCTTCCCGGCGAAAAGCCCACGTCTTTGAACTTCAGGGCGAGAAACCGCATTCTTTCGGGAATAAGCCTCGGCACGCTCGTGCTCCAGGCCGGCCTTACCAGCGGCGCGCTCAGCACGGCTTCGTTTGCGCTTTCTCAGGGCAGGGATATATTCTGCATTCCCCCTCATGAGATATACAGCGACGATTACGCCGGGGCGGTGAGGCTTCTGCGCGAGGGGGCTATACCCGTTTTTGACGCGGAGGATATAATAAGAGAATACAGCGGGCTGTTCCCGCACAGTCATAAGGCCGAAAAGCCGCTTACCTCGCCCGCAGAGGGAGAGGAAAAAGCTCCTGCCCGCAAGCCCCGAAAGGCGTCTAAAAAACATGATATCCCAAAAGTTCCGGAAATGCCAAAAGCGCCAAAAGCGCCGGTGATGCCGGGAATGTCACAGCTGCGGCGCTCGGAGGTCGATCTTGCGGAGGAAATACCGTACTTTGACCAGCTCAGCGGCACCAAAAAGGAGATCTATGAGATAATTCGCAGCGGCGGCGAAGTTCATCTTGACAGCATAGCCGTGGGCATAGGCGACACCAGCGAGCTTGAAGCGTATCTTACGGAGCTTGAGCTTGACGGGCTTATTCGCTCTCTGCCCGGAAACAGATTCAGCGCAGTAAACTAACTAAGAGGTAAGAAATGTCGGATCTAATTATACTTGAGTCACCCTCAAAAATTCACACAGTACAGCACACGCTCGGCAGCGGATATAAGGTCGTGGCGTGTATGGGTCATGTCCGCGACCTGCAAAAGACAAAGCTTTCGGTAGACATTGAAAACGGCTTTAAGCCGACATACGTCAACATAGCCGGAAAAGAAAAGATAATAGACGAAATAAGAAAGCTTGCAAAAAAGTCGGATCACGTTTACTTTGCAACCGACCCCGACCGCGAAGGCGAGGCGATTTCATGGCATTTGGCCACGCTTTTGGGGTTCGATATGAACGAAAAAAACAGGGTCACATTCAACGAGATAACAAAGACCGGGGTCGAGGCCGGAATGGCTTCTCCGCGCTCTATAGATATGAACACCGTAAACGCCCAGCAGGCGCGCAGGATCCTCGACAGGATAGTGGGCTATAAGCTCTCGCCGTTTTTATGGAAAAAGGTGAGGAGGGGCCTTTCTGCGGGAAGGGTGCAGTCCGCTGCTGTCAGAATGATAGTCGACCGCGAAAACGAGATCAGAAAGTTCGTTCCGGTCGAATCGTGGAGCATAGAGGCAAAGCTGACCGCCTCGGGTTCGCGCAAGGCGTTCAACGCTAAGCTTGCGACGGTTGACGGCAAAAAGGTTGATCTGAAAACAAAAGAGGACGCCGACGTGATTTTAAAACGCCTTGAGGGCGCAGATTTCACCGTGGCGTCAGTAAAAAACGGCACCCGCCTCAGAGCGCCCGCAGCGCCTTTTTCAACGCCTACTCTGCTCCAGGATGCCGCGCAGCGCCTCGGTTGGCAGGCAAGAAGGACTATGAGCGTAGCTCAGGAGCTTTACGAGGGCGTCGATATTCAGGGCATGGGAGCGATGGGCCTTATTACCTACATGAGGACCGACTCTCTGAGGGTATCCGAGG
>CANRHA010000024.1 GCA_947630315.1 uncultured Clostridia bacterium | reverse complement strand
GTGGGGTGATTCAAATAGCATGAGAAAATTTCCGCAAGGAAATTTGCGAATACCTTATTATAGTGTGTCAGCGGCTGTTTGTCCTGATTTTCTATGAATGCGGCACAATGAACTGGTTCATTTAAAATAGTATGAGCGGCTCTGCCGCGAATACCTTTTCATCAAGAGTACGGACAGGCGCGCTCTGTCACGCTTGCCCCGGCAGGAGCACCTCTGTCCTCTACCCGCGCCCCAGCCTGCGCAGAAGCTCACAGGTTAGCAGTAACCCCCTCCCCTCGAGGGGAGGGGGTCAGGGGAGGGGCGACTAAAAATAGTATTCGCGCAGCGAATCCCTTTTTACATTTTGTGACGGTGGCGCACTCTGTCACTCCCACCCCGGGAAGAGCGTTCTAATATCTAATCATCTAACATCTAACACCTAAAAGCACTTTTTCCCCCATCCCGCGCAAAAAATTCTTGACATCGCAAAAAAATCGGTATACAATATATCTGTATATTGCATTATTATGCTTATATGACTCTAATCTTATCCTATTGCGATAGGTTTTAAAAATCTTTATGAAAGGAGAATGTCGATGACCTTATTGGACATCATACTGCTTTTGGTCGCCGTTGTTGCGGCGGTCGTTTCGGGAATAGTTTTCTATAAGCTCGGATATAATGACAGAAAGAAAAAAGCAGAAGCACAGATCGGTTCGGCCGAACAAGAGGCCGAACGCATAGTCGAAGAGGCTAAAAAGAACGCCGATTCGCTCAAAAAGGAAAAACTCATCGAGACCAAGGACGAGATATACAAAGCTCGCCAGGAGGCAGAGCGCGAAATAAAAGAACGCCGCACCGAGGTCTCACGACAGGAAAGAAGGATCCAGCAGAAGGAGGAGACGCTTGACAAAAAGCTCGACAACCTCGACCATAAGAACGATCTCGTTCAGCAAAAACTCGCTCAGGCCGATGAAAAGCTCGCCGAGGCCGAAAAGGTCCGCCTCGGTCAGATAGAAATGCTCGAGAGGATCTCACAGTTTACGGTTGAACAGGCTAAGGAATACCTTTTAAAGCAGCTTGAAGACGACCTTGTACACGAAAAGGCCGTAAAGATACTCGCCTACGAACAGCAGGCAAAGGAGGAATGCGAGGCAAAGGCCCGCCAGCTTATTTCTTTGGCGATAGCCCGCTGCGCCGCAGATCAGGTCTCCGAGTCGGCGGTAAGCGTCGTTCCTCTGCCTAATGATGAAATGAAAGGCCGCATAATAGGCCGCGAGGGCAGAAATATCCGCGCGCTTGAACAGCTTACCGGCGTCGATCTCATCATCGACGACACCCCCGAGACCATAACCCTCTCCTGCTTCGACCCCGTAAGAAGGGAAGTCGCCCGCATAGCCCTTGAAAAGCTCATTCAGGACGGCCGCATTCACCCGACCCGCATCGAAGAAATGGTCGATAAGGCCCGCCGCGAGGTCGAACAGGTCATCAAGTCCGAGGGCGAACGCGCTATTTTGGAAGCCAATATCCACGGCCTTAACCATGAGCTTGTAAAGCTTATAGGCCGGCTTCATTACCGCACCAGCTACCGCCAGAACGTTCTGAACCATTCCATCGAGGTCGCGCACCTTGCCGGAATGATGGCCTCGGAACTTGGAGTCGATCCCACGCTTGCGCGCAGAGCCGGACTTTTACATGACATAGGCAAGGCCCTCAGCCACGAAATTGAAGGCTCACACGTTCAGATCGGCGTTGACGTATGTAAAAAATATAAGGAATCGCCCGACATTATCCACGCTATCGAGGCCCACCACGGCGATGTCGAATGCCATACCGTAATAGCGGCGCTTGTCCAGGCGGCGGACGCTATTTCGGCCGCAAGACCCGCCGCGCGCTCCGAAAACTTTGAGAACTACATCAAGCGGCTTGAAAAGCTCGAGGAGATCTGCTCGGGATTCGACGGCGTTGAAAAATCATTCGCTATACAGGCCGGCCGCGAGGTCAGAATACTCGTGATACCCGAAAAGGTAAGCGATGAACAGATGGTCATAGTTGCCCGCGAGATCTCTAAAAAAATTGAGGACGAAATGGACTACCCCGGCCAGATAAAAGTAAACCTTATCCGCGAATCGCGCGCGGTAGATTACGCAAAGTAAGCAAAATGTCCAACAATCGGCGGTCAAGATGGCTGCCGATTGTGTATTTTTCACAAAAGCAAAAAAATTTAAAGTTTTTTGCAACATTTTGTTCTCCTTACGACACTAATTACACAGCGGGAAGCAAAAGACAGGTATTTCCCCGCGGAATGATAATTTTCTAAAATAAAATTGGAAAAGGGTTGACAATTCCGCGTCAAGGTGTTATACTTTCAATGTCTTGGATTCCCGAGACAAACCAAAATTCCTATACCCGTATAGGGATGAAAACCATATCCTAAATTTATAAGGAGGAAAACACTATGGCAAAGAAAATTCTGGCAGTCGTTCTGGCTGTCATGATGGCTGTCTCTGCAATGGCTATCACCGCATTTGCTGATCAGAAGATAGACCTCTATCCTGCTCAGACCTTTACCAGGTACAACGCCAACGGTTCTCTTAACGTTTCCGGCAACTCTACCTGGCATGTAGTCGATGTTACTTTCGACATTCCTGTATACGCTCTTTACGGTTGGATGACTCAGGGCAACGCCCTCATCTTCACCCTTCCTACTTTCTTCGGCGGCAACATGATCCCTTATCCTGATGACGCCACCATTAGAGCTTACGCTACTGGCACTATTCCCACAAGCGCTGCTGCAGCTAACACTGCCGGCACCAACATCTGGACCGATGGCGTAAACTTCTACGACATCAACCAAGGCAACGCCATTGTCTCCAGCCTTCTCTCCACCATCGACTGGTCTATCGTAGTCGACGGCAAGGAGTGGGCTCTCGAGTCTACCGGTGTTGAGCAGACTTGGAACAACCCCACCGATCCCGATGGCAACGGCGATGATAGCGACGCTATGGTTTCTATGCACAAGGTAGTCTTCGGCGCTTTCGGCCGCGACTATGTTGAGACCGATCCCGGCGACGCTGACGGCGATGGCTTCGATGGCGAAACCACCATTCCTCAGACCACCGTTTTCGGCTCTGTTTCCAACATCAGACTCGTTGCTGAGCTCCTCGTTCCCGACACTTGGAGAGTAGACACCGACCACCTCATCTACACCAGCTCGAGAGACCTCAACACCGCTCTTGCTTATTACTGCGGCGTACAGCTCGTTGACGCTACCGGCGCTGCCGTTAACGCTTCCAACAGCTACATCACCGACTGGAATCCTACCGTCGTTACCGACGTTGACGTTCCGCTCGACAACTCCTATGTATTCGTAACCGATGAGTGGAGCACTTCTTACCTCACTCCGTTCAATGCTTTCGGTCAGTTGAACGGAAATGACATTCGTAACGTTGCTCACCCGATCACTTGGGATCACACCCTTGCCAACAGAGCTATAATCCTTGGCGCTGAGGGCGAGACCGCTAAGCTCGTCGTTGAGCTTACCGAACCCATCATCGGCGGCGCGACCTACACCCTCTGGGCAAGAACCGAGCTTAGGGATATGTATTCTACCAGCGGCGACCTTTACAACACTTGGTGGAACTACGACGGCTCCAGAAAGTATATTGCTGAGTGCAAGGTCGACGGTAAGGCCGAGACCCTCGAGTTCGACGTACCTGTAAGCGCTCTCTACGACGCTACCGGCTACGGCACCTACAACACCGAGTTCGTTATCTTCGAGAACATCACCCTCTTCAATGACAAGATCATGAAGGATTACCTCCACTTCGATGCAGGTTATGACGGATACGGCAACACCAACAGCAGCCACGCCATCAACCTCAGCATGCAGGGCGCCGGCTCTGTCGGCAGACTCTCTTGGGCTAACAACGACAGAGTTCGTTACGATGGCGAGCAGGTAAGATATGCTGCCGGCGGCGCTTCCGAAGCTATTGCTAACTACAACCTCTCTCCTGTAGCTTCTCAGGCTGCTGATAGCATTCCCGCCGAGGCTACCGCTATGTACCTCCTCTTCCCTGAGGCTGCTCAGGAAGAAGTTAAGGCTCCTACCGAACCTCCCGAGACCGAGGAAGACGAGCCCCAGGGCGGCGACGACATGAACGTTGCCGACGAGCCCGCTGAGGAACCCAAGGCTGACGAGAACCCCAAGACCGGTCTTGCTCTTGCCGTTGTTCCTATGATGATCGCTGCTGCTGCCGCGGTTGTCTCTAAGAAGCACTAATTCCTCCTATAAAAGAAGGATAAACCGTTACAAAACGGGTAAAAGCCCTCGCGCCGATGCAGACGGTGCGGGGGCGCTTTTTATGCCCTGCGCATATATTGATGTATCAAACTAAAGCGACGTACTATATATTGTGATCCGATATTTTTTTGTGAAAATTGTGCGAATATGCTTGACACACGGCGTTCACTTTGGTATAATAATCATAACAAATTGTGCGTACAATCTCATATGTTTAATTTGAGCAAGTGCTTTTTCCGCCGGGTTTATTGTGGAAAATGTATTTGCTTAAAGTCGTTTATGTCTATTGTGGGGTGTTTTTGTGCATTTTCCACAAAAGCGCGCGTATTATATTTGCGGAGGATCCGATGTCAGAGCTGTTGAGCGCCCGTGGGGTAACGCGGGATTTTGTAATAGGAGACGGCAGCGTTGTTCACGCTTTAAAGGGTATAGACGTAGATGTAGCCGAGGGAAAGCTGACGATACTTAAAGGGCGTTCGGGTTCCGGCAAAACAACGCTGATAAATATGCTGGGCGCGCTTGATCGTCCGACCTCGGGCGAGGTGATCTTTGACGGCGTAGACATAACCAAGCTCAGCGATCCAAAGCGCGACGAGCTGCGGCGGTATCAGATGGCGTTTGTGTTCCAATCCGTAGCGCTGATGAGTTCAATGACGGCGTATGAAAATGTTGATTTCGGGCTGCGGCTTGCGGGATTCGATCAAAAAAAGCGAGCCGAGCGGGCGAAGAAGTGTCTTGAAGAAGTAGGGCTTGCAAAGAGAATGGATCACCGGCCGGGAGAGCTTTCGGGCGGCGAGCAGCAAAGGGTGGCTATAGCGCGCGCGTTGGCGCATGAGCCGAAGATAATCTTTGCCGACGAACCCACGGCGGAGCTTGATTCGGGCACCAGCCACCATATAGTCGAGCTTTTCAAGCGGCTTGTCCTTGACGAGCACATGACGATAGTAATGACCACCCACGACGTCAGCCTTCTTGAGATCGCCGACCGCGTTTATACCCTTGAGGACGGTGAGATCGTTGACTAAAAAGAAAAAGAAAAAATTGGAACATGAGCAGGAGCTGATGGCCGAATCGGAGTACGCAATAGAATGCGAGAATCTTGTAAAGATATATAAAACCGATAAGGTCGAGGTAGTGGCGCTTCAGGGGCTTGATTTACAGATAAAGCGTGGCGAGCTTGTCGCGATAGTCGGAACCTCGGGCAGCGGCAAATCAACGCTGCTGAATATGCTCGGCGGGCTTGATAAGCCCTCGGCCGGAAGCCTCACCGTAAACGGCCGCAACCTCTTAAAATTCACCGAAGAAGACTACATGATATATAAGCGCAACACGGTGGGATTCGTTTGGCAGAACAACGCCAGAAACCTTGTTCCCTACCTCACCGCCGTCCAGAACGTCGAGCTGCCGATGCTCCTTCAGGGGCAGAAACAGCGGCGCGAAAAGGCGCTTGAACTGCTTGAAGCCGTTGGGCTTTCAAACAGGGTCAATTCCCGGCTCGATCAGATGTCGGGCGGCGAACAGCAGAGGGTCGCGATAGCAATATCCTTAGCGAACGATCCCGCGATACTTTTGGCCGACGAGCCTACGGGTTCGGTGGATACGAAAACCTCAGACCAGCTTTTACAGGTCTTTAAAGATATAAATCAGAAGCGCGGAGTCACCGTTGTGATAGTGACCCACGACCTAAGGCTTGCAAAACAGATAGACCGCGTTATCTCGATCCGCGACGGCAGGACTTCGAGCGAGATCATAAAAAAATCTCACGCCGAAATAATGTCCGAAAGTCAGGGCTGGGATGAAGGCGGGGAGGAAGCCGCAGAGGAGGTCTCGGAGGAACTCATAGTCCTCGACAGGACCGGCCGGCTCCAGATCCCCAAGGAATACCTTGAAGCGCTCGAGATCAAGGGGGGCACAAAGGTCAAGGCCGAGCTTGATCAGGAGAGCGGGCGAATATATATTCGCAAGGCACAATAAATCTCTTTATAATCCAATCGGAAAATATAAATCATTCAGTTTGCAACGGAAAGGTGGATTCACAGTGAAAGACAAAATGTTCAGGCGTCTTGCATCGCTCATAATTGCTTTAGTGATGGCTGTGCCGGCATTGGCACCTGTTTTCGCTGATTCGGCCGAGGCCGGCGGCGCCGCGGAAGAATCGAGGGATACCTCGGCTCAGACGCTTGCCGACGAAAACAGAGAGCGCACCTACGGCACTTATTACGACAAGCATGTTGACGATCCGAGACCCAAGGCAGAGGCCGTTATCAACGGCGCGGATTATACTTTCGCGTCTGAGGAATCCGGCGCCGAGGTAGGCGAGATCGAAGGCAGAACGGCGCTTATCTGGAACAACCAGAGCGGCACCGTCGAGTTCAACGTCGACATTCCCGAAACCGGCGTTTACGGGCTTAAGATCGACTACTACGCGCTTGCGGGTTCGGCCAACAACATTCAGTTCGGCATAATGATCGACGGCGAGTACCCGTTCGATACTGCCGAGCGCGGCGTTGAGCTCAGTAAAGTTTGGGTCGGCGCCGAAAAAACCTTCGCTTATGACGAAGACGGCAACAGATCCTTCAGAGTCGACACTCACGGCAACCAGATAAGACCTACCCTCGAGGAGAGCTTACAGTGGCAGTCGACCTTTGTAAAGGACTCGGACGGACTTTTCAGCGGCCCCTTAGGCTTCTACCTCGAACAGGGCAGCCACACCATTACCCTCGTATCGGAAAAGGCGAGGTTCGCCATTGAAAAGCTTACCTTCTGCAACCCCGAGGAGATCCCGTCTCTTTCGCAGGTCGACGACGTGACCACCGATCTTTCAAAGGCGTCCGAGACCACCGGCATCCTTATAAAGATCGAGGGCGAGACCCCGTCGAGCGCTTCCGACGTGACCCTTTACCCCACCTATGACCGTTCTACATATCTTACATCTCCCGCCGACGCCACCAAGATGATCTACAACACCATCGGCAAGGAGAACTGGAAGACCTCGGGCCAGTATGTAAGCTGGACCTTCCATATGGATAAAGAGGGCTGGGTAAAGTTCGCTATCCGCTCGAAGCAGGATCAGATGAGAGGTCTGTATTCAAACAGGACCCTTTACATCGACGGCGAGGTTCCCTGTAAAGAGGCCGAGCAGGTAAAGTTCTACTACTCTACCACATGGAGATGCGTAGTACCTACCGACGCCGACGGCAACGAGATGTACTTTAAGCTCGGCGCCGGCGACCACACCTTAACCCTTGAGGCTATGCCGGGCGAAATAGGCAACATCATGCGCAGGCTCGACGACGTTGTTTACTACTTAAACAGCTACTACCGCCAGATCCTCCAGATAACCGGCCCTTCGCCCGATGAATACAACACCTACATGATCCAGAACCAGATCCCCGGCATTATAGACGACTTTGTGCTCTACGCTCAGCAGCTAAGAGATATAAAGGCCGAGGTCGAGACCCTCGCCGGAACCGCCGGCACCGAGGCCGTATCGCTCGAGACGATGGCTAAGCTCCTTGATAGGCTTGTAAAGCACCCCGACGATATACCCTCCTGCCTCGGTCAGCTTAAGGACAACATCTCCTCGCTTTCTCAGTGGATGGCCGATTACCGCAGCCAGGCCCTTGAGATAGACATGATAGAAGTTGCCTCGGCCGACCAGGAAGTAAGCCCGATAAAGGAAAACTTCTTGAAGCAGCTCAAGTTCAGCTTCAGCTCGTTCATAGGCTCCTTCTTCGAGGATTACGACGTTCTCTCGGATGAAAACAAGGAAGCCCTCAACGTCTGGGTATCCTTAGGACGCGACCAGGCTCAGATAGTAAAAGAGCTTGTTGACTCCTACTTTGTTGCCGATACCGGGATACCGGTAAACATCAACCTCGTTCAGGGCGGTATACTCGAATCCACCCTCGCGGGAAAAGGACCCGACGTAGTTCTCTTCGTCGGCGGCGACCTGCCTATCCAGCTCGCAGCCCGTGACTGCTTGGTCGATCTGACCCAGTTCCCCGATTACGATGAGGTAATAAAGAGATTCGCGCCCAACGTCATGACCCTGTATAAATATCAGGACGGCGCTTACGGACTGCCGATCTCCCAGAACTTCTCGATGATGTTCGCAAGAACCGACGTTTTGGAGTCCTTCGGATTCGACGGCGGACCCGACACATGGGATGAGCTTGTTGATATGCTCCCGACGCTCCAGAGGAGCAACTTGGGCGTAGGCTTCAACTTCGATGTATTCGGTACATTCGTTGTTCAGAGGGGCCTCGGCTACTACAACAAGAACAAGACCGCAACGATATTCGACAACCAGGAAATAGTTGAAGCCTTCGAGCTTTGGACAAAGTTCTACACCACCTACAGCTTTGAGCAGACGTTCGACCAGTTCACACGTTTCCGCTCCGGCGAGTATCCTATAGTCATCACCGGTTACACCTTCTACAACCAGCTTTACATGGCGGCGCCCGAGATTCGCGGACTTTGGGAATTTGAACCCATGCCCGGCACGGTTGCCGAGGACGGCTCGATAAGCCACGCCACAACTTCTTCCTCTGCGGGAGCTATAATCTTCTCGAAGTTGAACGAAGAAAAGCGTAAGGACGCATGGGAACTCATAAAATGGTTCACCAGCGCCGAGATCCAGTCTGAATACGGCCGCTCGATCGAAGCCCTCTTAGGCCCGATGGGCCGCTTTGACACCGCAAACTACGAAGCTCTTGAACAGCTTGCGTGGAGCCAGAGCGAGCTTACAAAGATCCGCCAGCAGATGCAGAACACGGTCGATATCGACATTATTCCGGCTACCTACATTGTTACAAGAAACATAACCAACGCTTTCAGAGAGACCGTAAACCTTGCGACCAACCCGCGCGATACGCTGTCGTGGTACAACAAGGATATAAACGACGAGATCATAAGAAAGTATGAGGAACTCGGCATCGAAGTTCCTGACGATCAATAAAGGAGGGAGGAATAAGTAATGGCAAAAGTTAAAGAACAAACCGCTGTAAAGCCGATAAATACCGAAAGCAAATTCCACTATACCCTTCACCTTATGAAGCAGAATCAGTCCTGCTATTGGATGATGCTTCCGTTCTTCGCGCTCTTTGCAGTATTCACAATCATCCCCGTCGTCATGTCGCTGCCGCTGGGCCTTACGAGCTTCAACCTCGTTCAGTTCCCCCGCTACATCGGACTTACTAACTTCTACTCCCTGTTCGTAAACGACGACGTATTCCTCATCGCAATCAAGAACACCCTTATCTTTGCGATATTCACCGGCCCGTTCTCATACGTTCTGAGCTTCATTCTCGCATGGCTCATAAACGAGATGAACCCGGTATTAAAGGTAGTATTTACCTTTATCTTCTACGCGCCGTCGATGACCCCCTCGGCCTACGTTATCTGGCAGCTCGTCTTCTCGGGCGACTCGTACGGCTACCTCAACTCGGTCCTTATGGACTTCGGCATTATAAACTCGGCAAAACAGTGGCTGACCGACGTTCGCTATATGATGACCGTCGTAATCATAGTCCAGCTCTGGATGTCGATGGGCGCGGGCTTCCTTGCGCTGCGTGCCGGCTTCCAGGGTATTGACACCGCCCTTTACGAGGCGGGCGCCATAGAAGGCATTCAGAACCGCTTCCAGGAGCTGTTTACAATAACCATCCCGGCGATGGGCCCGTCGCTTCTGTTCGCAGCCGTTCTTGCAATTTCCGGCGCGTTCACCGTAGGTACGGTAGGGCAGCAGCTCTGCGGCCTGCCGTCGACCGATTACGCGGTACATACGATTATGAACCACGCAAACGACTACGGCTCTATCCGTTACGAAATGGGCTACGCCTCGGCAATATGCTTCGTTCTCTTCGCGGTAATGATCATAACGAACCAGGTCATCAGAAGAGTACTGAGCAAATATACGGACTAAAGGAGGGAATGTAAATGGCTGATACCGCTGTAATGGCTCCTAAGCTCGACCCGAAAGAGGCCGCTCGCCAAAAGGAGATAGAAAAGCTCAGAAAGCGTCAGAAAAAGAGGGGCGACCTTGAAAAGGTAAAGGTCAAGAAGTCCAAGGGCAAACATATAAACGGCTCTTTGGGCGGAGATATATGCATATTCATACTTTTACTTCTTTTGGGTCTGTTCATGCTCTTCCCGCTGTGGTACTCTATAGTGCAGTCTTTAAAACCTATAAGCGAGCTCTTCATATTCCCGCCTAAGCTCTACGTTATGCACCCCACGGGAGAGAACTTCTCGAACCTGTTCAAGGTCGCGGGAAACCTTTGGGTACCGTTCTCAAGATACATCTTCAACTCGGTATTCATCACCGTCGTTATAACCGTGCTCCATGTTTTTGTGGTCTGCTGCTGCGCATATGTTCTTGCAAAGTGCCCGATGATCCCGGGATACAAGTTCGCAAACCAGCTGATAGTTATATCGATGCTCTTCACTTCAACCGCTACATGGATCATGCAGTTCGTCATCATGGCGAAGATGGGTATGATAAACACCTACTGGGCGCTTATCCTGCCTAACGTTGCGACCTCGATGGGTCTGTACCTGATGAGGCAGAACATGTCGACGATAAACGACGCCATTATCGACGCCGCAAAGGTCGACGGTGCGGGAGCCTTCCGCACCTGCTGGCAGGTAGTTATTCCCAACCAGAAGCCGGCTATTGCAACGCTTATAATCTTCGTGTTCCAGGGAGCCTGGAACGTACAGGGCGGCGCTCTGGTTTATAAAGAGAGCCTTAAGACCCTCCCGACCATCATGACTCAGCTGGCCGCCTCGGGTATCGCCCGTCAGGGTATAATCTACGCCTCGGCAGTCGTACTGATGATCCCTCCGCTTGTCATATTCCTGATTGCCCAGAGTAACGTTATGGAAACAATGGCTAACTCAGGTATGAAGGACTAATTCAATGATAAAAAAGCTAAAAAATAAATTGAAAGGTGATAAGCGGTGATTGCAATGAAAATGAAAAAGCTGATCTGTGTACTTGTCGCCGTTGTGACTGCGCTATCGCTGATGTGTACTGCAGTCAGCGCGGTGGATCCGTACACAACCTACAACTACGACGCATGGTGGAACGCAGTTCCGTCTCAGGCGGGATACGAAGTAATAGATATAGCCGATTCCACAAGAATAAACCTCTCTCAGCTGAGCGACCCCTCGAGCGAGTTCTTCATCAGCGAGACCGAGCCGGCTCAGATGTCGGACATGAAGGACTTCTTCTTTGATAAAGACGGCAACATCTATATCTGCGACACCGGCAACAACAGAATAATCAAAACCGATAACAACTTCAATCTTCTTGCCTGCTATAAAAACTTCCCCGGTTCCTCCTCAAAACACGTTATAACCGATGAAGAGGGCAACGAGATCCAGGTGGACGCCGACGAACTTAAATCGCCTTACGGAATATTCGTAGACGACGACGGCGAAATGTACATAGCCGACAGAGACAACCAGAGAATAGTCCGCTGCGTTGAAGATACAAAGACCTCGGCGAGGATAATTACCGAATACTACCGCCCCGAGAGCGCTCTTTATGACACTCAGTCCTTCTACTGCACAAAGGTAGTAGTAGACTCAGCAAAGAACGTTTACGTAATCTGCCCGGCGGTAAACAAGGGAGCTATAATGTTCTCCGAGGCAGGCTCCTTCCTGGGATTCTACGGCGCCAACCGCGTTGAAGTTACCGCAACGGTAATAAGAAACAGGATCTGGAGAAAGATAGCCTCCGATTCACAGCTGGCGTCTATCGAAAGGGCGACTCCTGTTGAGTACGCTAACTTCGATATAGACGACGAGGGCTTTATCTACACCGTAACCGAGGTCGCGAACACCACGACCGACGCGGTCAAAAAGCTCAACCCGGCGGGATACAATATCCTTGAAAAAACGGCGGATAACAACTCCTTCGGCGATCAGATCTCGATAACCTACAACGGCACCACCTACGCCACAAGACTTACCGATATCTCGATTTCGGACGACCACTTCATAAACATCCTCGACTACACCTCGGGCCGCGTATTCCAATATGACGAGCGCTGCAACCAGCTTCTTATCTGCGGATTCGACCAGGAGGAACAGCGCGGCGGCTTCAACAACCCGAACGCGATAGAGACCTACGACGACAAGATATATGTTCTCGACGGCAGAAACTGCGATATAACCGTTTTCGGCCTTACCGAGTTCGGCAGATACGTCCACGAGGCTATAGCCCTTCATAACGAGGGCCTCTACGAGGAAGCCTACGAGATCTGGCAGGAAGTTCTAAAGCGCGACGGCGGATTCTATATGGCTCTCGTCGGAACCGCAAAGGCCCTCTACAATCAGAACGACTACGAGGGCGCCATCAAGTATTCAAAGCTTTCGTTCGACGCCGACGAATATGACCGCGCCTTTGAGGCCAACCGCCAGGAGGTACTGAGAAAGAACTTCACACTCTACGTTATCATAATTCTTCTCGTTATAGTTCTGCTCATAGTTATAGGCATTCTTAAAAAGAAGCGCAAGATCCCTCAGAAGCTTATAGCTACCGGAGTGGGCAAGATCGCGGGGGGCTGCAAGAAGCTTTACGAAAACATCCTCGCAAGCGTGAAGAAAGGGGGCAAAAAATAAATGCTGTACGACATGAAACCGTGGCAGTGGGTAAAGCACGTTATCTTCCACCCTACCGAAGGCTTTGAAGATATGAGATGGAAGAAGGCCGGCTCGCTCGGTATCGCGTTCTTCATCGTGTTTCTGCTCTTTGCCTCACAGGTCTTCTCGAACCGTTACGGAGGATTCGCCTACAACACAAGGGCCTATTCCGATGTATTCAACATTGTACCGATACTCGTTCAGTCGGTTGCCTACTACGCGACATGGGTAGTTGCAAACTGGAGTATCTGCACACTGTTCGACGGCGAGGGAAATATGCGCAGAGTCGCCATTTACATCTGTAACCAATTGCCCGTGTCCCGAGAAGT
>CANRHA010000023.1 GCA_947630315.1 uncultured Clostridia bacterium | reverse complement strand
GACGAGACGCTGTGAGGCAAAAGTTATGGCTATTGTATTAAGACTTGACCGCGTTATGGCGGACAGAAAGATATCCCTCAACGAGCTTTCCGAGAGGGTCGGCGTGTCGAATGTGAACCTCTCAAAGCTCAAAACCGGCAAGGTTTCGGCGATACGCTTTTCGACCCTTGAGGCTATATGCCGGGCGCTTAACTGTCAGCCCGGGGATATCCTTGAATTTAAGGAAGACGAGTAGAAGCCGTTTCCCCGCGCTGATTCAATCAAAACCCCGCCCTTTTTAAGCCTCGCCGAAATAAGAAAACAAGTGCGCCCTCTGTGGGCATCGCAGAGCCGCCGGAGCCATGGGTTGCGGCTCGCACGCAACCTTTGTTCTCTGCCGAAGGCCCCGGGCGAAGCCCCGGCGGCCCCGGAGGGGCCGCCGCAGCGGCAGCGAAGCTGCCGCTGGCCCCGCGCGCCGGGCGCGCGGGGCGGGCTTCGCCCGGGGCCTCGGCATACGCAGAATGGAATGAAAGAGCCGCCAACATGGAAGATGGCGGCTTTTTGTCGGATTATGCAGATTTGTTTGAAGATGCCCTTTAAGAACGGGTGAATTTTTCGGCTTAGTCGTCGCTTTCGCTGTAGTGTCTCAGGATAAACCTGTCGGCGTCGCGGCCCATTTCCTTGGCCTCGTACATCGCCTTGTCGGCCTCCTCGAACAGCCTCTCGAAATCTACCTTCTGGTTGTCGCATATCACCGCGCCGAGACTTGAGAACACCTTTATCGCGCCGGTCTCCTGAGCCTTTCGGCCTATAAGCTCGGCTATATAGCGGCATTTCTTCTCTACCGCGTCTTCGTCGCAAAGGCCGTCGGCCAGAACTATAAACTCGTCGCCGCCGAAGCGCCCGATAATGTCGGAATCGCGGAACAGGCTGACAAGCGTGTCGCTCATGCAGCGGAGTATCTGGTCGCCCATGTCGTGGCCGTAGTTGTCGTTTATGTGCTTGAAGTTGTTAAGGTCCAAAACTATAAACGCGCATCTGATGTTCGGGTTGTTCGTTATAAGATAGTTGTCTATGGCGTCCTCATAGCCGCGCTTGTTGAAGATATTTTCAAGGAGCGGGTCTCTCTGGCTGAGGTATTTGTAGTTCATCTTTACGTTGTACTCCTGGATCCTCAGCGTGCGGCAGCGCTCGCCTACAAAGGTCGCAAACGCAAAGCCCAAAATCGCTATGAATACATCGTATTTCCAGAGCGAAGCGTCCATATCCACCTTGTGCATCATGTCGCAGAAGATGAAGATCGCGGTGTACGAGAGGTTGAGAATGTTAGTCGTCTTTGAGGAGAAGAAGGTCCCCGAAGCAAAGGCGGTTATAACTATCGGCATAAAGCAGACTCTGTCCATTCCCGAGTAGATATCTACAAGCAATACGAACAGAAACGCCGTTATCTCAAAGACGAGCGCAAATATCGTCACAACTCTGGGAACAGCCCTGCCCTTATAGCGGTACAGCGCCGTTGCAACCGTAAAGGCGGCCATCAGCGGCACGGCGACGATATGAGCCACCGCAGGCTTATAACCGGGCACGAGGATCAGCGACAGTATAATGCTTAAAAGAGCAAGCACCGTTGCTGCAAAGCTCATCTTGCTCAGCGTAACGATATTGCCGGAAGCTATAGATCGCTTGCCGTCTACAAGATATTTCTTTTCGGCCTCGTGTATCTCTTTGAGATACGCTTTGAAATTATGCATGTGTTTATTACCTCCCGTTGCCTCGAATCAGCTTTCAGCCGCTTATGGTATCAGTCGTTTATTGCGGCAACCGCCGCGTTATACGCCTCGGTTATTTTCGGCATAAGCTGTTTTGCAAGGTCGTTGTCTCCGGCTCTGAACGCCTTTACCTGTTCGGTAGTAAGCGCGTTGAGCTCGGTCATTGATAAATTTCCGCTGACGCCTTTGAGGGTATGTGATGCCGCAAGCGCAGCCTCATAATCCTCGGCGTCAATAGCTTCGCAGAGCTTTTGATAGTTTTGGTCGTTGAGGAACTTTTTAAGGAACTTTTCTAAAAGGCCCTCGTTGCCAACAAATCTTGAAAGGGCGTCGCTTACGTCGATACCCGCAGCCTTTAGTTTTTCAAGCTTTTCGCCGGTCATATATACATTCCTCCTTTACTGTTTTATGTATTACTCCGGCTTTGTGTAAAGCTTGCTGAGCGTTTCCTCAACATCAAAGAAGCATTCAAGAAGCTTGGGGTTGAACACTCCGCACTCGCCGTCTTTTATCATCTGGACAACCTTTTCCCTCGGGAAAGCGTCCTTATATACTCTCTTGCAGCTCAAGGCGTCGTAAACGTCGGCGATGGAAACTATCTGCGCCCACATCGATATCTCATCGCCCTTTAAGCCGTCGGGGTAGCCTCTGCCGTCCCATCTTTCATGGTGGTGGCGGGCGATATCAAACGCATACTCGTATATCCCGTTGTCGTGAAGCTGGGGTATCTTCTCCAAAAGCAGGCCGCCCTGAGTGGTGTGGGTCTTCATGATCTCAAACTCCTCGGGAGTAAGCCTGCCGGGCTTGTTGAGTATATTGTCGGGTATCGCTATCTTTCCTACGTCGTGCATGATCGAGGCGAGGGAAATGTTATGTATTTCGTTCGGGCTCAAGCCTTCGCCAAGCTCGGTGTTTTCAAGCAGGAACCTTGTTATGTCGCGTATTCTTCTTACATGTTCGCCCGATTCGCCGTTTCTGAACTCTATAGCGGTGGAAAGGGCTTCTATCATTCCCTGGTTCAGCTCGATTATCTTCTGAGCCTTCTCCAAAAGCTCGTTGTTCTGCTGCTCTACCCTGTTGTCGAGCCTCTTTCTCGCCCTGAACAGCTCGACTATCGAGTTGATCCTTCTTAAAACGATGTACGGCGTGACCGGCTTCAGAATAACGTCCATTACCCCGAGGTGATACGCCTCATGAAGGGTATCGTTGTTGGCCTCGGCGGTAATAAGGAATACCGGTATCTTTGAGGTTAGGCCCTCTTTATGAAGCCGACGCATTACCTCTATTCCGTTCATCTCGGGCATCATTATATCGAGCAGCACGGCGCAGTATTTTGAGGGATCCGCCAGAATTTTATCAAGCCCGACCCGGCCGTTCTCGGCCTCGTCGGTAGAATAGTACGGCGAAAAGATATTGTCAAGAATCCCTCGGTTGAACTCGTCGTCGTCAACTATGAGTATCATATCGGAAACGCGCAGATCTTCTTTGTTTACTTCTATCGGCATTTTTTCACCTTTTCCGCCCCGGTCCTGCGGGGCATTATGAAATTATCAGACGGCCTGGGGCCGCGAGCTGTAAAGGGTGGTCCTCGCCTGGCTGACGGGTATCGGCTTGTGGAACCTGAATCCCTGGATAACGTCGCATTTTATATCCTGAAGCTCTTTTACCTGCTCGTCGTTCTCAACGCCCTCAACGACTACCATCAGGTTCATCTCGTGTCCCATTCTGGTCATGCCGCGCAGAATTGCGTTGCCTTTAAGGGTGTTGTAGCGGTCGACAAGCGCCTTATCGAGCTTAAGGCCGTCTATCGGGTACTCGTGCAGATCGTAGAAGGACGCAAACCCTTCGCCGAAATCATCGAGCAGTATTCTTATGCCCTCTTCTTTAAGGGCGCAGGAGTTCTTGTTAATAAGCTCTACGTTCTTTTCCGAGGCGCTCTCGGTTATCTCGAACACGAGCATGTTCCTCGGGAAGACGTATTTTTGGATTATCCCGTTGCAGACATCTACGAAGTCGTCCGCCGCGTAGGTCTTGCGCGAGAAGTTGCAGGAGATGAAGAAATCGGTTATCCCGCGGGAAGACACCTCGGCGAGGAACTTGCAGACCTCCTCGAGGTTGTAGTAGTCCATTCGGCTGATTATGTTCTCGCGCTCCATGAACGGTATGAACTTTGCCGGCGAAAGAACGCCCTTTTCGGGGTGATTCCACCTTGAAAGCGCCTCGCCGCCGACTATCTTTCCGTTTATATCCACGCAGAACTGAATGTAGGTCTCAAACTCGTGATTGTCAAAAGCTCTGCCTATTTCGGTGCGCAGGCTGCGTTCTTCCTCAAACTGCTTTATCATCTCGTCGGTGCAGAACAGGAAATCATTCCCCTCGTGAGCCGCCTTTTCCGCGGTCTGCCAAGCGTTGAACACCGCCGCGTGAACGTCGTCGTCCTCGGGCTTTAAGCGGTATATTCCCGCAGCTATAATTCCCGTAAACAGCGGGTCTCGGCTCGTAACGTCGCTTCTTATGTTTTTTAAGATGTGTATAAGCCCGATGCTTATGTCGTTGTCGCTGACATGGGCAAGCGCCACAAGCCCCGCGCCTATTACCCTTGCAAAGGTGTCGCCGGGGTCGGCGTATTCTTTAATTATATTTATCGAATTTTTGATGTAATCGATAAGCTCGTCTCGCCCGAAGGCTCTTTCAACGTGTTCGCTGTCGAGGTGGAAGCATATCAAGGCGTATTCGCTGCGCTTTTTCGGCGGTATTTTTTCGTACTGCCGCTGAAGATGAACGCGGTTGCCTATGCCGGTGGTCATATCTGTCTCGGCAAGGTGTTCGGCATCGCGCTTTTCTTTAAGATGACGCACCGCCATTGCGATACTGAATACAATTGCAAATATAAGCGCCAGTGCAAGCAAAGCAATGAGCAAAACCGTGCCCGCAGGCTCAGATGCAGCAAAGCTCAACATACGTCATCAACTTCTCCTTAACAACATGAATTAACGGCTTTCGGTTTAGCACATGATAGCCGCCTTATATATTCTATCACGAAAAAATAAATATGTCAACAAAAATTCGACCCGTATGCGAAATTTTTTTAGTCATTCCGATAATATATCGCTATACTTTAAAGCTTTGCTCGGCTATAGCGCCGTTCGGCCAACCCTCCCCTTGTTCATATATTATTCGCCATGCCCCGGCGGCGTTACAAAAAAGAAGCCCTCTTTTCAAGAAGGCTCCTTGGGGTCTCATTCTTTGGTTTCGTAATCAAAAACGCAGTAATCATAGGCGTTTATGACCGTTGTTTCGCCGCGGGTGCTGAGCTGGGGAATGTTTATGCCGTAGTTTTTGTGAATGTGGCCGTGTACAAAATACTTCGGCGAATACTTATCGAGCAGCCCGTTGAAGCATTCAAACCCGCGGTGTGATAGGGAGTCAAAATCGTTCAGGCGCCTCGCCGGGGAGTGGGTCATGAGTATATCTATCCCGCCGCTCCGCCAAATTTTCGGCTTAAGCTTCATCAGCCTGTGCTGCATCTGCTTTTCGGTGAACATATACCCGCCCTCGCGGTATTTATGTGAGCCGCCTACCCCGAGTATCCTGATCCCCTTATACACATAAACCTTGTCGTCTATGCATATGCAGCCGCCCGGAGGGTCGTCGATGAGCCGATCGTCGTGGTTGCCTTTAACGTAAAGCACCGGGCACCTTGAGGCGTCTACCAAAAATTCAAGGTAATCCCTGCTAAGATCGCCGCAGGCAAGTATAAGGTCGTAGCCGCTGAGCTTGCCCGGGGTATAATTGTCGTATAGATATTTTGACTCGATATCAGCAACCGCAAGAATCTGCATCGCCAGCGCCTCGTTTCATCCCTGATTTTGGTTTTCCTTTGTTGACGGCAACACCCCGACCACATCGGCCGTAGCCTTGCCTGTGGCGTCAAGCTCATCGTATTTCGGGATAGCCCCTATAACGTTTTCGACAAGCCAGTCCATGTTTATTATCTGATCGAGAGTGAGGGTCTGTTCCTCGCCTATAATGCTCTCGCCCTCCTGATTGAACAGCGGCCCGCAGAACGGCTCCACACCTCGGCAGATGCTGTCTTTTAATACGGCCGCAAGCCGCCTTACGCTCTCGGGCAGAACGTCGAAACATTCGACGTCGATAACCCCCGAGGAAAGCCCCCAATAGTAATTGATCGCGCGGTTGCTGCCCTCATATTCGGTTTTAAAGCTGCCGTCGCGTATCGAGCGTATCATCGCCTCGTAGTAGCGGCCCCACATCCAAACCGGCCTTGCAAGAGGGGTCTCACCGTTTTCATTGATTATTGCAAGCCCGAAGCCGTAGTGGTTCTTTTCTCTTAAGCTCTTGGTGTCCTGGGTGGATATTAGCTTTATCCCCCTGTCGCGCAGGCGCTTTGTCGCGTCTTCGATCCCCCCGCCGACCGACGACCATTCGAGCCTTACCTTTACAAGCGGGTTGACCATCTGAACCCCCAGGGCAAAGGCGTTTATCCCCGCGACCTGACCGAATATCGGGTAGTCGCAGATATATCCTACGTCGTTCGACTGCGCCATGGCGCCGGCTATTGCGCCTATAATGAACTTTGCCTCGTACATTCTGGCGTAGTAGGTCCGTATATAGCGGTGAGATGTATTAAGCGAACAGTTTAAAACCGTCACCTTCGGGTGCTCTACCGCCGCGCGCAGGCTCGGCTGCAAAAGGCGCGGAGATGTTGTGAAAATAACGCTGTTGCCGTCGGCTATCGCGGTCTCTATCTCTGCCGAGGCGTCGTTGTCGTCAAGGGCGTTGTAGTAGGCCGAGGTCTCTATCTCGTTTCCGAAAACCCTCTCGATATGCGCTCTGCCCCGCTCGTGGCCGTATGTCCAACCCGATGTCACCGGGGTCTTGTCATGGATAAACGCGACCTTTATAGGCTTCGGCTCGGGTTTGAGTATTGAGAATATCCCCGCGGGCTGCTGTTTTTCATCAGCCGGGTCGAGCTTGATCTCAATAGGCGTCTCCTCGCGGTGAAGGCTTATCTCCTCACGGACCTTCGCCACCGCCTTTTTTATCTCGGCAGCGCTCTTTCCCCTCAGATCCTGATAGCCGTATACGTCGATAAACACGAGCATAGCGTCGCCCACCGAACTGTCGGCCTTGTTGCCGTTGGGGGCGTAGGCCTCGCGGAAATAATGATACGCCGCCATAAAATCCTTGCGCTCGTCGTCGGTCCATACCTCGTCCGGCTCCTTGCCCAAAAGCCGCTGGAGCTTCGCGTAGCTGCCCGGCTTTGAAAATTCGGGCAGATGCATTCTGCTGCACCGGTTAAATTCAAGATATGCGTTATAAAGCTCGACCTCGCGCGAACCGTTCTGCTCGGGCATTATCCTTATGACCTTTGAATATATAGTCGGCGCGCCGAAATACTTCAAAACGCTGACACGCTTGTTGCCCTCTTCAACGTAGAACCTGTTCATGTACTCGTAGCAGAGTATCGGGTCGCGTATGCCCTCCTCGACATGCGCTTCGCAGAGGGCCGTCCACTTTCCGGCAAACTCCGAACTTTCGCCCAAAAGCGGCATGAAGTTTCGCGCAAAGGCGTTTGCACGCCCCGCGTTTTTTGTTCCGACTATAAGCTCCGAGGGTATCCACTGAGTTCCAACGCTCACGCCCTTGTTGATTCGCTCTGCGGGAAGAAAATCGTCAAGCTGCGGCAGATACGGGTGTTCGCCCCGCGACGCGCAGGCCCTTACCTCGCGCTGACCGAGCTTTAAAGCTTCTTTATAGTAAAGTTCAGGCATATAAATGTCCTTTCCGGGTAATTCCCTTGTACCGATTATTTGACTTATATTACAATTTGTATGTAGCTTTTCAGTGCATATTGCACAAGGTAGTATATCAGGGGAAATCCGAAAAGTCAATACCTATATAAGGAGTCAGATATCGGAATTTGCACACCCGAGGGGCAGAGAAAAGCCGGGCGTCTGCGGCCCGGCAGGATATCATTCGGTGGTTATGGTGTTGAGGGGCACGACGTCGAAATCGGCTTCGGTGTATTTAAGGTCGTCCTTGCCGACTATATCGAACGAAACGGATATGACGTCGCCGTCGACCGTAAAGCTGAGGTCTTCTATCCTGAAAAAGCCCATCTCGTCATATTCCTTGTCGCCAAAGGAGCTGTCGTCGCCGTATGCGGCGTTGTTTAAAACCTGATATTTCTTATAAGCCTTATAGTCGTTGTCGGTGAATATTGTATCTATTAAACTTTGCGTATCTCCCGAGAAGCTGTCAATATCTGACATTAGCTTGTCGATTTTTTCTTCACTCGTTTTCTCGCCTTCTTCAACTTTTGTATCCTTGGTAGTAAGCCGATATATTTTTTGAAGCCGTCCGTTGTACGTCGTCAAATAAACTATATCATTCGTCTTGCCATCGATGGACAGCCCGCCGCCATACTCAATTATCTTGCCTGTTGTCGTACCTGCTCCGTCGTCTTCACCATGAGCTTTCGGCCTGGTACCAAGCCTCAGCTCCTGAGTTATCACCTCGGTCACGGTAGATTTTAATATGTCCGCGTCGGCTATCCTGATGTGATCCCTGCGCGAGGCGAACGCCGAGGTTATCCCGATAAGGCACGCCGAAGAAAACATGGTCAGCAAAAGCATAGTGACCATAAGCTCGGTAAGCGTAAGACCGGCGCGGCTCTTTAACTTTTTAAGCATATCTCTCGCCTCAGCTTTCTTAAAAATTTCACGGCTTTTTATATGACTTCAGTTCGCCCTTTTCACCGCTGTAGATATCTACATCCATTGTTATATGAACGGTTGTACCATCGATTTTTACTATTTCTTTTTCAGGAGTACCAGTTTGCGCTTCCGCAGGACTTAGTTCTTTTTTGTAGAAAGCCTTGTCAGCCTCGCGCGCGGCGTTCTCGGAATTATACGCGGCGGCAAGCATAGCCGAAAGTATCGAGAGAGCAAGCACGAGTATCGTTATCGACACGAGCATTTCAACAAGGGTCTCGCCGCGCCTTGATTTTATCCTTTTAATCATCTGAGCCCCTCCCCGGAACTATCTCTGTCGAGCTGGTCTTGACGGTGAAGCTGCATTTTGCGCTGCTTTCGGTTATATCTTCTACCTTGGTTTCGTAAGCAACGCTAAAATTATAGTTGTATTCGCCGCAACTGAGCGTTATTTTGATCTCTCCGCTCTTGCTATCGTCTTTAGGAAGAGGAGATACTGTAACCACGCCATCAACATTACTAAATGCTTCATCTTCTGTACTATCGGTATAAAAAACATTGACAGTAAATGTGTGAAAAACTTTCTTATCATCAGGCAATTCACCGTCAATCACATCACCGGCTGGCAGCGGAAGCTCTCCATATTCATTCCATTCTGTAATATCTTTGATTTGAGAATCAGCGGCAACAGCGTTATGCATTATGGTGCAGACATCAGTCCAAATCAGATTGTAAAACGAATCTGTCCGGCTGCCTCCGCTGAACTCTACACTATGAGTGACGTCGCCGGTATCTGTCGGAGTAAATGTGCCTGTGATGGTAACTTTAGGGTCGGTGTTCTCGCAACATTCAAGCTCGGATATTATAAGCTTAGCGGCCGAGGAGACCGAAAGATATTGCTGCTGCTGAGATTTTGTAACGGCGTGGCGGCCGGCATTAGCCTGGGCGGCGGTAAGGGCCGCGGTACCGGCAAAGGCGCATACAAGCAGCAAAAAGAGCGCCAACACAACCGATACGCCGCGCTTTGAGCGCAGCTTTTTATTAAGTTTGCAAAGCATTGTTGACGCTCCTTTCGTTAGTTAGTTGAATCAAATTCGGAGAGCTTAACGGTGAGCCACGGTATCTCCTCGCCATCGACAACGTAGTAGATAATTATGGTGTCAGCATCGCCGAGGTCGGAAATCAGGTACTTCTTCATAGTGTACCCCCCCCCGAACCAATTTGAGACGTCTTTATAATCGTGTTCTGTGAGCTGGCGACTGGCTGTATCTTCTTTATATGTAAGCTTGTTGCCGTTGCCGTCCTTAATAATGATGTTTGTACCTATTACAAATCTTTCATCAATTGCAACGCCGTAAGTAACATCGGATATTTCAAGTCCATTAGAAGTATACTTAGAAAATTCTTTCTCGGCGCCTTCCACGCCCTTTCTGGCTATTAGGCGCACTTGATTGGATTGCCAACCGCCCTCTTGGCGCTTGAATGCCTGGTATACGCCAACATACGGGAGAGCTTCTTCTCTGATGGAAATTTCCTTCTCCATGAGAACATCGTTGCCGTTCTTGATGGTTATAGTAACCTTATCCGCACCGTCGGGGATACTGTCCTTAGGCACGCTGTAAGCGCTCAAAGTATAATTCGGATAGTAACCCGTAACTTCATAACCGACATTATTTGTGACATCATCATATTTTGTCAGATCTACAGGTTTTTCACCGTGGTTGATATAGACATCTACTTGAGCTTTATACGACTCAGGAATAAGAACTCCGAAGCTATCATCGTTAATGTATGAGTAAACGTCAAATTTTTTGCCGTTCTCCATATATACATAGATCATTTGAATACCTTGATCTTTATATATTGAGTAAACTCCGACATACGGCTCTAATACGTCTCTTACCGGCACATCATGCTCGTAAAGCGTTTCATTATTGTGCTTAATGGTTATCTTTACGGTGGTTGCGTTCGGCTCAATGTTATCGGTAGGAACACGGTAAGCAGTAAGCAGGTAGCCTGTATAATGATACGAAATAGTTGTACCGACATCTTCTGTTTCCTTTGAAGCGACTACGAGCTTGTCGTTTACATAAATATCAACCAAATCGTAGTAGCCCTCGGGGAGAAGTACGCCGACCTCGCCCGTATGAAGGGCGCCGGGTAATGTATCAAACACGTCTTCAACTTTGTTGTCAGCATACCATGCAGAGACTAATGTGGAATTATTTGATTTGTATATCGAGTAGACACCCACAATGTCTTTAACGCCTTCCTTGATCGGCACTTCCTCGGCCATAAGCTCGGAGCCGTCACTGTGACGTTTAATGGTTATAGTGACCTTTTCCGTGCCCTCGGGAATACCGTTGAGCGGTACGTTATAGGCCAGAAGCGGGTAGCCGTCAAAGTGTGTGGAAGCGTTGCCGACAACGTAATCTGCGGAAGTGTCTCTGCTGATAACTACCTTCTCACCGTTGACGTATACGTCTACCATATCGGCATATCCGGCCGGGAGCAGTACGCCGACCTCGCCCTTGAGCTTGGGAGCCGTATACTCGGAAGAATTGTCAAATGTTTCGTTATCGCTATACCATGCATACGCATGATCGCCGTTATACTCGGTACCGTAAACCGAATAAACCCCAACATAATTCTTCAGCTCATCGAACACCTGGATATCGCCGTCAAAGAGGGTAAGTTCGCCATAGGTGATATTAAGGCGTGCGGTGGTCGAATCGGAGTAGTAGCCATTATCGATCTCATACGGCACAAGCGCTTTGCCGCCCTCGTAGTAGTTTTTGAGATTATCGGGAACGCTGCCGTACGGCGTGATGTACTGCCATTCGACATGCTTGCCGTTTACGGTGATCGTTATGCCGCTTCTGTTTACATAACCCGCCGGGAGAAGTATGCCGAGCTTCTGAGTGTAGCGGCTGGTTTCGGCGTTGTACTTTTTGCTGATAACATCTTCAAACGCGTTATCCTTATAGAAGTATGCGTTTACGGCATTTTCCGTGCCGTCGGTGAATTCGGAGAACGCGCCGACGGAATTTACCTTTACCTCCTCGGCGAGGAAGATTTCTTTCGAGAAGATTTCGGCGCCGTTCAGCCGCTTGATTGTCACGGTGACTTTTTCCTTGCCGTTCAGGTATTCGTCGGGTATCCTGAAGCCGTCTATAATCGGGTTTCCGTTGCCCATCCAGTAATAATGGTTTGCGGCATTACCGATAAGGTCTCTGCTCTCCTTTTGGCCGAGGCTTTCAACGGGCTCGCCATCGACCTCAACTTTTACATTGTCGGCCAGCGACTCGGCTATAAGTATACCTGCCTTGCCTGTGGGATATTCAAAATGATTATTATAGTCGTCGCCGGCTGCAAAGTAGGCGTAAATGGTGTCACCATTCCAGCCGGTCTTACCTACTACATAGATACCGCAGCAAACGACCTTGTCGTCTGTAGGCTTGACTTCTTTGGTTTCATATCCGCACTTGGAGCATTCGAGGTAATAGTACATATCGTCCTCATCATGCTTCACTAAATCATGATTCTCATATCCGCCGTCACGATCGCACACGCTGCACACGCGCTTATGCTGAGCTTCGTTGTTCTCTATCTGCTCATACCTATAGGTGTGCGCGGTCTTGGATATCTCCAAACCTTTGAGCGGGCAGCCGTCGACAGTGCAAGTCTTCCAATGGTAATTTTCATCACTCTTTTGCACAAGCTCGTGATCGTGGTTTTCGACCGTCTCGTTATATCCGCAGTCGGGGCAGAGGTTCATGAACTTGTTTTCGCCCGTCTCGGTCCAGCCCTTGAAGTTGTGAGCCTCCGTCTGTTCCCTGCCTTCTTCTATCGGGCATTCCGGGTCTTCGCACTTGCGGGAGTGGGTCTTTTCGTCGACCTTCTGCCAGCTGCCGTACTTGTGCTCATGGCCCTTGACAGAACAGCCGAGATCGTCCGATACCTTGGCCTCGGCGGTGTAATCCTTGTAGCCCTCGTAGGTCACCTTTACGCTTGTAGTGCCCTCGGGAATGAGGTCGTCAGGTATCTGATAAAGCTTAAGAGTCTTTCCGTTTACGGTCGTCTGGAACGCCTGGTAGGATTCCGATCCGGCGTCAAGGGCGCCGGTAGTCGCGGCTTCAAGCTGCGTGCCCTTAATTGTCGCAGACTTTCCTCCGCTGAGTTCTACCGTAACCTTGCTGAGGTCGTAGCCCTCCTCAAGAATTATACCCATGCCGACGTTGGAGGTTTCTTCCTCACTTATGAAATCTTTGAACTTAATGTTGTCGGCCTTTTTGACTTCGGAATTATCATGAGTAATAACGTACTGAATAAAGTCATTTTCGGTAACGCCGTACGGGTTGGTATACTTCTTGTGAGCGATCCCGTACAGGCCGAGATAGGGTATCTTTATCTCGGTTTTGAAGGTCTGCTGAGCGAGCAGAACATTCTTCTTGCTTAAGACCTTTATAGTTACGTCTTCGTTCTCGGGCAGCTTGTCAAATACGCTGCCGTCGATGTTGTAAAACTCAAATTTCTTGCCGTAGGCGGTAGCTTCCTTATAATCGGCGGATCTATACTTGTTAGCGCCGGCAAAGTGAAGATCTGCTTGGTTGATAGTATAGTCCTTGCCGTCGTGCTCGTAGTGAACGGTAAGCTCATCGAGGGAGTGCGGCTTTATCGTCGAGCGCTCGAGCATTATTCCGTACTGATTCTTCAACGTTCCGTCGCCGGCGTCGCTCATCTCGTAGGCGGCGTCGCCGTAATGATCTCTGTCGGTGTATCTGCCCGTCATGTAATCCGCGCTGTTTTGCTTCTCGTACAGGCTGTAAACGCCGGTGTACGGGGCGCGCTCCTCTACGGTGATATTAAATGTTGCGATAGTTGT
>CANRHA010000022.1 GCA_947630315.1 uncultured Clostridia bacterium | reverse complement strand
CGCCATAACTACATATGAAGCGATATAGGGCAGGATATCGGTCAGAACTATTCTCACAAGGCTGTGGCCCGAGAGCTTTGAAAGGTTTACATGGTCGCGGTTGCGAAGGCTTATTACCTGCGAGCGGACCGAACGGGCTGTCCACGTCCAGCTGGTAAAGCCTATTACTATTGCGACTACCGCCGCGCCGCGCTGCTCCTGACCAAGAGAATAGGTTATAAGGATCAGAAGCACAAAGCTCGGTATAACGGTGAAAATGTTGGTGACGAACATTATTATGTCGTCGGCTATTCCGCCTATATATCCCGCCAAAAGGCCGAGGGTAAGCCCGATAAGCGTTGCGACTACTCCGGCTATAAGTCCTATGCGGATAGATGTGCCCGTAGCGCTTACAAGCTCTTTTAGTACGTCGCGGCCGAAGTTATCGGTTCCTAACGGAAGCGTCTTAACGTTTGCAACGCTCTTGGTGTTTACATAGTCGGTGTCGGATATGGTCTTTGTGACCGCAAGGTCGCCCTCTTCATCGTAATCGGCTATCATGACCGTATCCGAAGCGCCGAGTTCCTTTATGGAGTTATTGAGCCTCTTGAAGTAGTTTATCCTCGCCGAGGTCATTCCCTCGGGTCTGGCCGACGGGTCGTATGTCTCGTTCCAGAGAGCTACCATTGCGTCGGTGTCCTTTATGTCGAGGCCGTCGACGTTTACGTTCATTATCCCGAAGTATTCTACCATGGCTACCCTGTCTTCATCGGAGAGCCTTGAAGCTATTCTGTTATCCGCGGCGTCGGGCAGGCGGAGAGTCTCGGTCTGGGTCTTTGTCGCGTCGTAGAGCGAGATGTATGTGCCAGGCTTGGCGAATGTTCCTACGCCTATCTGTTCAAGCGGATTGCCCGGCATGAATATAGGGTAGATGATCATTGTAAGAAGAATAAGTACAAATATTACAAACCCTGCTACAAATTTGGGAGAATGGAAAACCTGTCTTAATGTGTTACGCATATCTCATTCCCTCCTTATTCGTACTGCGCGGCTTTAACGCGCGGGTCAATGAATCCGTAAATAATATCAAGCAAAAACGTAGCTATTAAAACCATTATCGTTATGATAAGGGTGGTAGCCGAAATAAGCGGATAGTCTGCGGCGGTGACGGCAGAATACATTGTCGAGCCGAGGCCGGGATAGCTGAAAACTATTTCGGCAACTAAGGCGCCGCCTATCATCGTTCCTATCGAGAGGGCAAGGCCAGTTACCTGGGGAAGCATAGCGTTGCGGAAAACGTAGCCGACTATCTTCGAGTCCTTTATGCCCAAAAATCTTGCATATTTTACATAATCGGCGTTAAGTTCATATATCGACATCGATCTCATACCTACCGCCTGACCGCCTATAGATACCAAAACTATAGACCAGAACGGCAGCTGATAATGGCTTATTACCGATTTTACAAAATCCCAGCTGAGGTGAGGGATCATATCGTAGGCGTATCCGCCGGCGATAGGCGCTATTTTAAGGTTTACGCCGAATATTACAAGCATAACTACCGCCATTCCGAACGCGGGTACGTTAGACAAAAACAGCGATACCGGCAGCAATACTTTGTCGAAACCTTTTTTGATGTATGCGGCAAGCGCGCCGAGAAGGTTTCCGAGTATCCAGCCGACTATAATTGCCGGGAGCTGAAGCGCGACCGTCCAGACGATAGCCGACTTTATAATGTCGCTTACAGGGCGGGGGTACTGTGAAAACGAAATTCCGAAATTGCCGTGAAGGGCGTTTTTAACAAACAACCCGAACTGAACGTACATCGGCTGATCAAGGCCGAACTCATGTAGGTAGTGCTCATAGATGCGCTGCACGGCGGCGGCATCTGTTGCACCCTGCCCCGCAACCTTGCCGGTGATCGTTGCAACAGGGTTTACCGGCATCAAGCGAGGAAGCAAAAAGTTTAATATTACAGCGACAATAAGTGTAATAATAAACCACAGTATCTTCTTGCCGAAGTATTTTCTATAGCCTTTCATTACTCGCGCTCCTTTACAGATATTCTTTAAGGGATACAACGCTTAAAAGCGCCGAATTACCCTCGGTCTAAGATAAACGGCCATGCCGTTTATAAGCATGGCCGTTTCGTAAGGTCAATTATCCGACCAACTTCAGATCGTAAAGGGCTGCGATTCCGTAACCGTCGGTGCAGTCTGCCGGAGGAATGTTGCGTCCGTCGTCGGCAGGGAAGTTAGTCCATACAGTCTCGTTGACGGTGTGGAACTGAGAAGGACGGTACATGAGCGAGAAGGAAGGAACCTCGGTGAGGTAGATCTTAGTGAGCTCGGTGTAGAGTCTTCTGAGCTCGGTCTCATCGGTGGTCAGAGGGATCTGCTTGATGAGAGCGTCAGCCTCTTCGTTCTTGTACTGACCCCAGTTACCGGACCAGTTGTTCTGGATGCCTACATAGTCCATACCCATGAACTGGTTTACACGAGTCCAAGGATTGGAAGGAGTAGAAGCGTCAGGAGACCACATGAAGATAGCATATTCGGTCTGGTTAGGATCGGTGAATACGGTGTTGTAGATATCAGCCTCGGGATAGAGAGTGGTGATCTCAACGCCGATGTTCTGGCCTGCAGCGGCTACTATCTCCATAGATGCCTGCCAGTCGGACCAACCGTTCGGGCAAACAGCGTTGAGGGAGATCTTTTCGCCGTTGTATTCGCGCCAGCCGTCTCCGTCGGAGTCGACTATACCGGCCTGGTCAAGGAGAGCCTTTGCGCCTTCGATGTCGTTGCCGGCAAACTGGAGGTCGGCAACAGCGTCGTGATCGAACAGAGCCTGCTCACCGGCGGTCGGGTTCATAAGAGAACGAGGAACATCGGTAAAGGAAGGAGACTGGTTGGTCATAGCGTTGGCGATGATGGAATCGTAGTCAACGGCCATGGCGATAGCCCTTCTGAGAGCGGCGTTTTCGGCAACAACGGGTATGTTCATGTTGAACCAAGCGGTAGGCATGGTCAGGCAGAGGCCGTAAGGAACCTCATCGTAGTAGGTCGAAACAGGGAGACCCTCTTCGAGCCAGAGGTTCTGAACGTTGCCTATGAACTGCTGCGCAACATCGATCTCGCCGGCTCTGAACGCAACCTCACCGGCGGCGTTATCGGCGTAGATGTTATGAGCAAGATACTTCGGAACAGGGAGCTTGCCCCACATAGAGGCGTCCTGGCCCCAGTAGTTGTCGTCACGGATGAAGATAACCTTCTGGTCGTCGGAGAAGAACTTGGTGTAAGGGCCGGACCAAACTACGTCGTCGCCGGGATCGTTGAGGATAGCGGTAGCGTCGCCGTTGTTTCTTTCAACACAGGTATCGATCCAAGCGGCCTGTGCCATTGGCTGGAGTACGAGGAAGTCAAGGATCTTCAGCGGGTTTACGGGCTGACCTGCGTCGTTGAGCTTGGCGTTGATTATAACCTTGTTGCCGTCAGCCTCAACGCTGTCTATGTAAGCGCCGTAGGAACCGGCAACGCCGTTGCCGATTTCGATACCTACATCAAAGGTCCTCTTTACGTCGGCGGCGGTGACGGCGGTGCCGTCGGACCACTTAGCGGCGTCCTTGATGGTAAAGGTGAGCTGAGTCATGTCGTCGTTCCAGGCGTAGTCGTCGTTGGCAAGAAGGCCGTAGAGCTTAGCGTCGAGAGCGTTCCACATGTAGAGGGTCTCGAACATAACTTCTCTCCAGCCTATACCGGCGGCGATAGCCATGGCGTTATTCTGGTTGGTTCCTATCGGGTTCCACGAGTTTACCGCGCCCCACTGCTGGCCGGAGAAATAAAGAGTTTCTTCTCTGGGAAGAACAACATCATCACCGGCAACAGGGGGGGTAACTTCTTCTGCATTTCCGGCATTTCCGCCATCGCCGTTTCCGCTTACGTTAGGCTCTGCGCCGGTATCGCCGCAGGCTACGAGGGTAAACATCATGGCAAAAGCGAGAAGTAATGCAAGCAGCTTTTTCATAAAAAATTACCTCCAATTTTTTGTTTCAGCAGGCATTTCTGCGCTGAATGTTCTGCATTATTTAACTATCGGCATAAAATTTTGACGTATGCCGAACTTCATAACGCATTAAAATTATAACATCATTTAATTCTGTTGTCAAGTTTAAATTCAAAATATTCACTTTTGCAGATTTTTTTGTGCATGATGTCAAATCTGAGGCTCAAAAAATATATATAAACACAATAAAATCGGCGCTGCCCTCCCCTGCCCGAGCCGCCCTATGTAACAATGGTATATCTTAAAAAATGTCGGCTGCGGTGGAAAAATGTCGCAAAATGCATTTTTGGAAATCTATTTGGGTTGAAATTTTCCCGGCAGTATGGTAAATCGGATATATGCTTTTGCCCGGCGGGGGCGTTCAGCCTATGCGCGGGCAGTTCTACCAAGCGTAACTCAGGTGATCCCGATGAAAAAAATCAAGAATATTAATTATACTGATAACGGTCTCCATTATCGCCATTGTGACGGTTTGCGGGCTGTTTTCGGTTTTTTCGGACAATACCGACGTTTCCTCAAGGGTGGTCGGCCTTGCCTCGCTTTCGTTTACCTCTGACGGCGGCGAGAGCTGCGAGATGACCGAGGAGGACGCCTACAGCTCGGGCGTAAGGCTCGACGGCGTTTATACCTTTGATTTTGTGTATGATGAAGCTGACTACGGCACCATGACCATGAACATGGGCGAGGGAGAAGCGGAGATATATGTAAACGGAAACGCGGTGTTCGGCGGCAACGTGCCCTCGGGCGAGGGGATAATCGGCCCGAGCGGGATAGTTTTCTCGATAGTGGGCGCCGATAACGGCAGGTATGACGTGACGGTAAAGGCGAGGTATTCAAACGCCGACAACTACATTTTCCCGGCGCTTTTAACCGTAGACACCACCGAGGAATACATCAATACCGTTGCAGAAATAATAACCCCCTCTGGCGTTTTTGCCGGAATGTCGGGGATATGCTTTCTGATCGCCGTCGGGCTGTTTCTGATGAGCATATACTACTCGAAGCCGGATTGGAGCATGATCTGCCTCGGGGTCGCGAGTATTTCATACTGCCTCTGCTGTTTACAGGAGACCGGCACTTTTGAGATGTCAGGCGCTTTGGGCAGGATACTCCCCTACACCATCGCCCCGGAGGTGCTTCTGTTTGTATTCCTGAACCGCAAAAAGCGGGTGCTGAAGTACATTCTTATAGGCGCGGCAATTACCGCCGCGATCGTAACCGTCGCAAACGTCGCCACTATTTTAATGGCTGCAAACGTCGCTGAAAATACCGTTGTATTTAACAACGTTCCCGCGGTAGTTCTTAAGATGCAGATGCTCGGGAAGCTGATGTACAGCCGCTCGTTCGCGCAGCTCATCAAGGCGATCTCAAACTATCTGTTGCTTGTATGCGCGCTGTCGGTGCTGGTGGACAGCATCAGAAATACGGTCACGGTCCAGGCAGAAAGAAACGCGCTCGAAAGTCAGAATCAGGCTATAATCCTCGCGTACAAGAACATGGTCGCAAGCGTAAAGGAGACCGCCGAGGTAAGGCACGAATGGAAGCACGATCTGCTTACGCTGTCGCTTTTGTACGATCAGGGCAAGACCGAGGAGATAGGTAACTATCTAAAACAAAAGAACGGGTTTGCCGGCAGGTCCGGCGGAATAAGCTATGCCGAAAGCCCGGTACTTGACGTTATTTTACAGTCTGCGGCGGCAAGGGCGGCAGATGAAAACGTAAGCCTTAATATACACGTCAGCGCGCCGGCAGAGCTTGGCGTAAAGGACGGGGATCTCTGTCAGCTTATAATGAATATGTTTGACAACGCCTTTAACGCCTGCGCGCTGATGAACGAGAGCGAGAGGTCCATAGAATTTAACGCGGAGCTGAAAAACGGATATTTATCAATAAATTGCAGCAACAGCTGTCCGCGATCGGAAAATGAACAGAAAAAAAGCATCTCGCACGGCTACGGGATAGCTACAATGAAGAAAATATGCTCGCGCTACGACTCCGAGCTTATCATCAAAAAAGAGGACGGCAGGTTTACGGCGATGACCGCCCTTCAGACCGAACTCGAATACAGTGTAAAATAAGGGGGTATTGAAATGACCTATAACGTTGCCGTCTGCGATGACGACAGAGAGTTTGCAAGAACCATGTCGAGGCTCTGCACCGGAACGATGGAAAAACTGAGGACGCCCTTTGTTCTTAAGACCTTCAACTGTGAGGAGGAAATTCTGAGGTATATTTCGCAGGGCGGCAGGATCGACCTACTGTTTTTGGATATACGCCTCGGGAGAAAAAGCGGGATCGACCTTGCAAAGATCCTCAAAGAACGCGGCGAGGAGATATCGGTTGTGCTGATGTCGGTTGACAGCAGCTTTCTGCTCGAAGGGTATTCGGTCCAGCCGATATATTTTCTCATGAAGCCCATAGACCCGGCCGAGCTTGAAAAGGCCGTCAAAATAGACCTCAAGAGAAGAATGAGCACGCAGAACGTGTTTATAAAATGCGACAGAAAACAGATACCGGTGCCGGTCGAGAGCATTCAGTATATTGAGGTCATCGACCACCTGACGACCGTCCACACAAAAACGCAGGATTATGTTTCAAGGACGACCTTTACCGAGCTGATCGACGGGCTGCCGCAGAGCTGCTTTGCGAGGTGCCATAATTCCTTTGCGGTGAACCTTGCGCGGGTAACGCATTTTTCCCGCGCGCAAGGAGTAGTACTCGACTGCCGCGTGACCCTGCCGATAGGAAGGAAGTATTTTGATAACCTTAAGAAAAGGTTTATCGAGTATGTGAATACGTATTGAGGGGCGGGAAGAGTACGGAGGATAAGTGCCTCCGCGCAGAGTATGGCAGGAAACGGACGGCAGAGGGAAGAATGCAGAAAAGCTCTCTGCCCTTTGATTTCTGTCTTCTGATCATAGGAGCGCCAAACCGCCCGCAAATGCTACAATAATTTCATAGGAGGGATAGACATGAACCCAATATTTGATGAGGCGAGTTCGGCAGTTGTTAGAGAAGAATTTGAAAAGGCTAAAAATCTCGATGAATTTCTTAAGCGCGATAAGAATAAAATGCTTGATATTCCGCTGTCTGAATATCTCAACAGAATGCTCTATGAAAAGGACCTCAGCGTCGCCGACGTCATACGCGGCTCGGGGCTGACAAAATCATACGTCCACCAGATCTTCAACGGCGACCGCAACCCCTCGCGGGAAAAACTGCTCGCCATCGGGTTCGGCCTTAAACTCAAAGAGGTCGAAATGCAGAGAATGCTCCGCATCGGCGGCTGCAGCGAGCTTTATATCAAGAACTCGCGCGACGCGGCTATTCTGTTTTGCGTGAGAAAAGGCCTTGGTCTTGACGAAACAAACGATGTTCTTTATAAACATAAGATGGATATTATAAACGAGGAAAAATGAATTTTGCTGATAAAGCAGTCGTAGGGCTGCTTTTTTTGTGATTATTTTAGATTTTCTGCTTTGACGGATATATTTTCATCTGTCAAATCCGTTCATTTTTTAAACCGGGCAAGGGTTTGCCAACGATGCGATTTGCTCTAACTTATGCGGGCATTTTCTGTATGGTTGGATTATCCTTTTTGATATATCATACCCCATACAAAAAACAGGAGAGCGGACGCGCCGCCCCCCTGAACTATTCACACAAAATCGTTTTACAGCTTCTGCCCACAGCTTGGACAAAAGGCGCTGTCAGGGGAAACCTCTGCGCCGCAGCTTGGGCAGAGATTCTTTGCGGGTTCGGGTTTTTCAAGCCTTTCTCCGCAGGTAATGCAAAAATCGCTGTCAAGCTCATTTTTTGCTCCGCACATTTTGCAGATGATACTGTTTGCGCGTTCCGCCCTGCCGCCGCCACGACCTCGGCGTGGCTGTGATACCGCGGCCCGGAAGGCTTGTCCTTTTTGTATACCGGCGCCGAGTTGTAGGCATTAACCAATCCGTTTTTGTAGCTCATAACCGTAAATCCATAGCAGAAATAAGCAACGCCGGCGGCGATAAATGCTATTCCGAAAACGGCGTTCACGAATACCGTGATGACTCCGATAAGAGCGAACAAAACTCCGCAAGCCATAGAAAACACGGAGCTTCCTTTTACAGGTTCTGACAATCCGGATACAAATGCGACAGGGCCGAAAGCAATCATTTTGGCTAATGCGGATTTGGGATCACGATCGTTTTCGTCCGCTTCGCATTCCTCTGCGCCCGAGAGCACCCAGCCGGCAATTTTGTTGAACAGAAGCTTTGCCAATATAAGTATACCGTCTAAAAAGGCTATGCACGCAGATATTATAGGCGCAAAGTCATCATCGGAAAATGATGCAAACGCGGCGATGGCGATAATTACCGCAATAACGGTAAAAACGATCTGCGCGATAATGGATATTCCGAAGAATTGCGCGCCCGAAAGGTCCGCCTCATCGGGTTCACTGTTTCTGACTGACAAGCATATCTTCCAAAGGCCGATTGCAATCAGTACGCCGGGTATTACGAGGGTCAGAGACTGTGCGAAAATAATAGCTGTTTCGCCAAACGAAACTACGAGATCAGAGCTGATCGCCAAAGCCGCAACGCCAAAAGGCAAAAGCAGCAGGCAAAGCGAATATGCAACAAGTCCTGCAAGAACAAACGGCAAAGACAGCACCTGCTTGCGGACGTTCTGGATCTCATAGGTTGAAAGGCTGCGGCCTATTTCGGGCGCGCCCTCGCTGTTTCCCGACGGCGAATAGGACGCTCTGCCTCCGCACTCCGGGCAGATAAGCGTGCCGTCAGCAATTACAGCCCCGCATTTTTGACAAATCATAATAATTCCTCGCTTTCTGATTTTTTGATATTTAAGCCGGTAAATGGCTTATATCGGGGAGAACATGGATTCAAGCATAGCAAAATCGCTTAATTCCGATGCGTTCATCTGAATCTGAAACAGCATATTATCTTTTATTGCATAATAATATTTTCTATAATAATGATCGTCAACATCTGCGTTAATCTCCAGCCAAAATGTCTTGTATCTCAAATCTCCGATAACGCTTTCTTCCTCGTCGATTTGATATGACGAACATCCTGACTGTTCAATCGTCCACAATATACTATCATCAATAAATTTATCATCGTTATCAAAATCGTTCCTATAACTGCTTAAATACTCCATGTGAATGCCTATATCGGCTACGCCTGCTCGGTCGCTTCCTGCAACTGCGTCTACAAAGTAATCTCCGGAGCGGAGGTTAGTCAAGTCTTTAATATCATCCTTCGTGGGAAGTCCATACTCTTTGAGTTCTTCATCGCTTAAAAAGGCCCAGTAAATGTCGTCGGACTCCGGCAGAGTCAATTTAAATCCTAAGTATTTATTCTCGTAAGTATTGCCCTTTATCCTCCCAAGAAACTTCGGTACTGTGAGCGGAACAAACTCATCGTTGTTCATATATGCGTCGAACATATCGTTGATAAAAGTCGTAATATCACCGTAGCCAAAACTGTGATTTCCACATTCGATTTTGTAAGGCGTTGTTAAATCGCCTCTGAAATAAATGTGAACCTCTTCGTTCGTATAGCTCACCACGCCGTCAGCCTCGACCTCTCTGGCGTTGGGGTCTGTGACCTCCCAGGTAGAGTTGATGGCATAATCAAACACTTCGGCATATGTAGGCGTATCTGAAGTCTGCCAGCGCACCTGACCAAGTTTGCCGTCAAAAGGTCTGCAGTCCTTTATGTTAGTCATGATATTTTGAATTTGAATTTCTTCATTGCGTAGGGAAATTACAGGTACCGCAATCGCCGCAATAATTATCACCGCAACGACCGCCGCGCACACCGCTATGATTATCGGCGCTTTGCTTCGCTTAGGCGCTGCCGCCGCGACATATTCCTGCTGCGCATACGCCTGCGGCTGCTGCTGAGGCTCCGCCTCTGCCGGTTTTTTGACCTGTGCTCCGCACTTCTGGCAGAAATCCGCGCCGTCGACTAAATTTGCTCCGCATTTTGGACAAAACATAATTTATCGCTCCTTTTATTAAATTATTGCCGATTCGTCAGTTCCCGACCTTTGTGTAAAATCTCGTTCCGTCTTCGGTAAATATCTCAAGCGAGACGCCGTATACCTTGTAATCAAAGTACATGGTGTCATTAACTGTATATTCAAGGTGATTTTTTCCGTCCGCTTCGTATATACCCCATATTAAGTCATATTTTACTATCAATTCGTCTATTATCCCGGTGCCATCAGAATAAAGTTCCATACTGTATCCTCTCCATCTATCGGGATTCCAAATCCATTGTCCATACAAATCGGTTTTGCCCTCTGACATACGTTTAAATTCCCTTGTATTGTCGTCATTTGAAAGCTTAAGGGTGTCGTATCTGCTCCATTCGGAAGGACTTGAAAATTCGTATACATAGTCTGCGTAGAAATACGAGTTGGCAGTAATTTGACCATTATCCGTTGACCATTGGCAATATGGAGAATATGACAGGTTAAATGTCCAGAAAATAAAGTCTGTTTGGGCTATATCTCCATTGCTCTTGATTTCCAGTGTTCCGCCGTCATACGAACGCCATCTTCCTACAAGCTCGGGGTCGATATACGAGTAGGAATAATCTTCCTCGTAGCCGTAAGGATAGTCCTCCTCGGCCGCCTGAGAGTAGTTTTCGCCCCTCTTAAGCGTGACCTCATAGGGCATTTTGCTGTCCGATTTAAAATAAAAATCAATGACGTTGTTGCCCGCCTGCCATTCCAGAACATCATCGCCCTCCCAATCGGACGTCTCATAATTCGGGCCGAGTTTAGCCGTAAGCTCGCTTCGTCTGATGTAAAGCGACTTGCCGTCAAGCGAAAAATGGTTGGCGCTGCCATTTACGGATACTGCTTTGCTGCTGTCGTCGGTGTAAAAAATGATCCAGTCGTCGTCGCCATATTCGTACAAAAAACCGGGGCCGCTATAAGACCATGAACCGCCGACTATGCTCTGCACTTCGTCTTCCGACATTCCGATCAAATCTACCGCCGGAATCCCTTCAACAAGTATGTCGCCTGCCGCGTTTAGTGCATCAGGCACAGGCTTGCCGACTTCCGGCTTCGTTACAGCCGGCTGTACTTCAGCAGGCTCGGTTTCCACATACGGCTCCGCGATCTCATAATTATCCTCATATGCCGGCGCGTAACCGTCGCCCTGATCTTTGCTCTCGTGTTTTGTTGACGCAATACCTATTATCGCCAAAAGGAGAACTAAAACGGCGGCCGCGGCAATGACCGATACGATTATAATCGGTTTTTTATCGGGCGCCGCCGTGTATGCTTCCGGCGCCGGCTGAGAATATATCGGTTCCGACTGGGGCGCAGTCTCCTCCCGGTTTTTAATCCGAGTACCGCATTTTGTGCAGAACTCTGCTCCGTCAACTAAACTTGCTCCGCATTTATGGCAAAACATAATAGACCTCCTCAGAAAATGTAATTAAAGCTCAGTAATTATACCATATTAACCTCTAATTGTCAATATAAATACCACTCACAGTTAATTTTTCACCCTGCCTCTTTAGGGTATAATGATATGGGTGATTACAATGACCATTGATTATACACGTCTCGGCGAGCGCATACGCGAGGAGAGGCTCCACCTGAGGCTCACACAGGCGCAGCTTGCCGAAGCGATAGACATTTCCGACGCGTACATGGGCGCGATCGAGCGCGGCGAGCGGGGAATGTCGCTTGATACCCTCGTGGCGCTTGCTTCGCGCCTTGGCGTTACTGTTGACTATCTGCTTGCCGATTCCGTCGCCGAAACCGATATGAACATTTTAGAACAGTTCAAGCAGATCATGGACGGCCAGCCGGTTGAGCGCAAGCAGATGGCTATCAACGTCCTGCGGGCGGTGTTCGCCTATTTTGAGGATAAGTAGCTTGTCCGCAAGCCTCTGAAAAGTTCAATATCATCAACTAAACGTCTTATTGCAAGCTCTGTCAGCCTTTCGATTGGCAGGGAGTATTCCCGCGCGTATCGGTGAAGCTCGTTGTAAAGCATGGGGTTTGAAATGTGTAGGGCGAAGTCCTGCGTTTCGTTTTTGCTATTCATTTTAACGTCCTTTCCGCCGTTCCTTCGGGAGCGGCTTTTTATACATAAAATTCTTCCATCGTGTCAAGGCAGAGGCACCCGAGCGTGCGGCCAAACACGCAGCCGCAGTCGATGTCGATGAAGCCGTCGCCATGGTAAAACCGCCCCGATTTTCCGAGCAGGCAAGTCGGTGTGTGGCCGACGATGACCGTCTTGTCGTCGAAATATTTTGTACTCGTCTTAGGCCGCTCCCAGACAAGGTCATGCTGAGAATAATCCTTCAAAGATTTATCCGGCGAGAAGTTGCCGAGCGCGGCATGGACGAGGACAAATTTTCTTCCCTTGACCTCGATCTCACGGTAAAGCGGCAGGGATTTCATGTACCTAAAAATACGGTTTCTCTCCGATTTCGGCAGCTTCATGTATGCTCTGGCCGTCGGTTTGCAGCCGTTATCGTACCAAAGATTCACCTTGTCCACGTCGTCCGCCGTGATGCGGGTGCCGTCCTTTGCCCTGCCGTTATAGATTTCTTTGATGGTCTCCAAAACCGGCAGCGCGTCGAGAGCCATAGCCTCATGATTGCCTAAAATCGCGTGAATGTTCGGGTGCTCCATCATATCGAGCATGATTTTTATCCCGTCGGGCCCGCGGTCGATGGCGTCGCCGAGGAAGTAGAGGGCGTCCTCGGGGCCGAAGCCGATCTTGTCGAGCATTTTAAGATACTCGTCGTAGCAGCCGTGAGTGTCGGACAGAACGTAGGTTTTTCCGGTTTGTGTGCAGGTGTTGGCAGTCATATTTTTTTCCTTTCCAAATTTGATTTTAGCTTACATTCTGATTATATCGTTTCTGATGACGGCTGTCGTCAACTGGGAGCGGACTTTGGATTGGGATTGATTTTCAAATCACCTAATGCAATTTGAAAAGGCCGGCGCGATCAGGGAACTTTTGTCGGAACTGTCAAAAGGCAAAAAGTCTGCGCGGAAAAAGCCCGGGTTTCATTGGAAGATGCAGAAAAAACTTAGAAGTTGAACACGCTGAGATAGAATAGACATAAATATCCCGCCCGATTAACTCGGACGGGAATTTTTCAAATATGTAGGATCGGTCGGATCATTTTCGATAGGTAAATCTTTCAAAACTCTGTCTGCCCTGATCGCTATTTGTAACACTCCTTTTATAAAAATGCTTTGCATTTTCAGGTTATTTCTGTCACTTTTCATGTAGTTGATAGGCGCACGGTCGTTCCGTTTTCGCCTGCAACATTATTATTGCCGCTTGCACTTCTTTTATTTGAGGAAAATTTTTGATGT
>CANRHA010000021.1 GCA_947630315.1 uncultured Clostridia bacterium | reverse complement strand
CGCCTCAACGCCGCAATATACAGCGCCGCCGTAGAATATGAACGGGTTCTCACTCCGGCGGGTCTCAAGCGCTTCGCCGGTATATACCGACTCCAAAAGCTCGGCGATGTCTTCCTCGCTAACGGCGGATCCGCCGGTCACGCGGTAATAGTTCCCGTAAAGCGAACCGACAAGCCCTATGCTGTCCTCGGGGTCGTATTCCGGCGGATCGGTAAACAAAATTCGCCTTACTTCAAATTCCTTTTCGATAAGCTCTTCGGCGGCCTTGGCGCTTATTCTGTCGCCGCTTTTATTGAGGTCTGCCGTGCAGCCTATAAGCGCCCCCGCCGCAACCGTCAGCAGCAAAACTATTGCCAATATGACGGCGCCGTTTTTCTTGTTGAATTTTTTCATTATATTATAAAACCTCTTCTTTAAAACCTTCATGCTGCCGCTAAAACGGGTCGACAGTGCCCCGTGCGCCGTTCTGCCCGAACTTACCGTCGCAAACAGCGCTTCCGCGTATTCCTTTCTCACCTGCGGGTCAAATCCGCCCACTACGCTTTCATCTACCGCAAGCTCCATGTCTATATCCGCCCTGCGGCGCATAAGCCACACCGCCGGGTTGAACCAATGCACCGAAACGGCGGCGGCAAACAAAAGCTTGAACCATACGTCCTTGCGGGAATAGTGGGTAAGCTCGTGACGGATTATATACCTTAACTGCTCCCTGCCGCCCAAATCGGCGGGAATGGCCAAAAGCGGCCGCATATAGCCCATCAGCATAGGGCAATCGGCCCCCGAGGAGCGAACGAACCTCAGATTTTTCCCGGCCCCGAACTCCTTGCAAAGATCGCTAAAAATTTCGCTCTCCTCATCGCCTACGGCCTGCGCATTCTTCAGGACTCTATGCTTTGACGCCGCAAACGCCGCAATCTGAGCCGCAAAACACAACGCCGCGCCTGCCGCCCATACCGCCGCTAAAACTTCAAGAGGGGTAAACTGCCGCCGCTTTACCGATACTGCGGGCGCGGCCTCCTGCCGGGGCAGGCTCTGCGGCTCGGTCATCTGCTTGGGTATGGATATCTCTATGCGCGGATAGCTTGCCCTCGGCTCCGCCGGCGCGATAACCTCTGCCGGAGGGGCGTAAGTCGGCTCCTCCTTTACCGACGGCAGGCCGTTAAAGGGTATCAGAAGCCTTACGGCGAGCAGCGCCCATATCAGAAAAAGCCACTTTGAAGCGTACCGGCGGGTTATAAGCGGCGCAACCGCCATAAGCGCGGCGGCGATAAGCCCCGTAGAGAGCGAAACGCTGAGCAGAGTTACAAAAAGCTCGGTCATTTTTGCTCACTCTCCAGTTCGTCAAGGTATTCGCGCAGCTTGCGTATGTCGTCGCCGCTGAGCATCTTGTTGTCGTAAAGGGTGGCGACAAGGCTCTGCGCCGAACTGTTGTAAAGCTTTTTTAAAAAACTCTCGCTCGCCCGGGCCTTGTACTCGTTTTCGGCGATGACCGCCGTGTAGAGATTTGCGCCGTTCACCTTGTCGCGCCTTATGTAGCCTTTGTCCTCAAGCCGCGAAAGCGAGGTCATAAGCGTTGAGAGCTTCCAGCTGCGCTGACCTTCAAGCTTTTTCAGCACCGCAACCGAGGTGAGCGCCTGCGGCTCGGACCATATCGCCTGCATGATCTCGAGTTCGGCGTCGCCTAATTTTTTCAGATTCTGACTCATGTTGTATATCACCTCTTGTTATACTATTGTATAATGGATTATACAGCGGTATAACACAAATGTCAATACCCCGGCGAAAAATATTTGAAATTTCTTTTATTTTGCCCTACAACCTGTTATATCATGGCTAAATATTACATTTTGTAGAGGAAATTGTCGGGATCTCGACGCTTGGCGGGGCGGAAAGCGGGGAGTGGGGAGTGATGTGCGAAGGGTGGAGAGCGGAGAGCGAAGAGCGGGAACCGAGGAGTGGGGAGAGATTTGGGCGGGGAAAATCAGCGTACAGATAGTTATAATATGATAAAATAATACAAAATGTATAGAGATATGACATAAAAATACGGGAGTGTCTAAATCGCCCGCATTATTTGATTTGAATCCGTCGCCGAAGGCGACACCTTGAAATTCTGACTTCTGACATCTGACTTCTGTATTCTTGATGTGGCCCGCTTCGGCCACATCTAAAAATACCGCCCATTCGTGTGGGCGGCGGGGTTTCAACGCTCCGGGAACTTTCTGCCCTGCTCGGCCACAGAGCCGTGGGCGGCGCTTTCGCGGGCAAGGCGGCCTAACTCCGCGGCGGGGTCGGATATCCCCGGGCCGCGCAGCGAGCTGTCAAGCCCGAGGCGGCAAAATTCATCATAAATAGCCTGATACCGGTTCACCTGCGTGCGGCAGTCCTCGCAGGACGAAATATGCGCGTTTACCTTCGAGGCAAGCCGTAGGGTCTCGGAATCGAGGCGGTTTGAGGTGACAAAATCTATAATTTCTTCGGCGCTTAGGTGTTCCATACCCGAATCCTCCGTTCTATTGACTCAGCGCGCCGCGCATACGCTCCTGCATATCCCGGCTGAGCTTTGAATCTACCTTGTTTATCCAGTCGCTGATGGTGCTGACGGCGCCCTTTTTCATGTAAAACTCGCTGAATTTTATCTCCGAATAGGGCCGCTTGCCGTCAAAACTCTCGGCGAGCTTCTCTCTTACCCTGCGGTCGGCCTCATCCGAGGGCTTTAACCAGCTTATTCTGCCGACGGCGGCGGTCAGAATATCATACATCCCGCCGAGGGTGGTCTGAGAAAATTCGTTGTCTATGATCGCCGCGACTTTGCTTCGGTCGATCACGCCGAGCATAGTCACCGAAAACGCAAGCCACGCGAGTATCTTATAAATGCTGTTTCCGGACAGAAGCACCGAGTTCAGCGCGTCGTTCAGAAGCTTGCGGTGTTCAAGGCTCTGCTCGTCGGCTTCGACCGCCTCCTCAACGCTTTGGCCCGTATCTTCAAGGTTGGCCAGAATGTCGCCGTCGTCGTCGGAGCGGACTATACGGCCGTTATATCTTTCAAAGGATTGGAAAAAGTTTATCGCGGTGTGCCGGGCAACGGTGTACATCCAGCGCAGAAAACCCTCAGGGTCGCGGTTGAGGGGCTTGCCCGCGCCGTCTCTGAGCAGAAATTTCGGCACCGCGGTTTTTATCAGCTTCATGTGGATCTCGAGCATCACGTCTTCTTCGTACTCCGGGTGGAGCCTGCAAAGCTTTTTTACGGTCCGGCGCAGCGATCGCTCGGCGATCGAAAAGAGCATGTCAAAGGACGCGCCGTTTTTATCGGTAAGCTGAGCCGCCATTCTGTCAAAATCTTCATCGGAATAGTACGCGGTGTATTCTGCCATTTTTCTCCCTCCCCGTTTGCTGCGCTATCTTGAATGATACCACATTTTTGCGTAGAACGTCAACCCGCATTCCGCAAAAATTCGGGAAAGAGCATTTAAAAATCCGAAACGCGCAGCCCCGGGGAATATTTTAGCCTCCCTTTTCTGCCCTCTACCTTACTTTAACAGCGGCGGCAGAGGTTTTTCGCAGATCGGGGAGGCTTTTTGTTTTTATTTTTTGATCCGCTCGGGGCGGTCGGGGCAGTTCTTTGAAAGGATCGCGTCTATCTCCGCGCCCGAAAGGTGGCTTTTTTGCATCAGTTCGTCGACCAAAGCGTCTATCGCCACGGTGTGAGAGCTTATAAGCTCCTTTGCCGCCGCCATTTCATCAGAAAGAAGCTTATTGACCGCTCTGCGGACGTCTGCGGCAAGCTCGCCTGTGCGAAGCTCCTCTTCGCCGACAACCGCAAGCCCGAACGAATCGTCCATTCCGTACCGGCAGATGATGCTCCGCGCGCAGCGGGTGGCCTGTTCAAGGTCAGAAGACGCGCCGGTGGTGGTGCCGTCGGTCTCGCCGTAGTATACCGTTTCGGCGGCCCGCCCAGCTAAGGCCGTGCGGATATTCGTAAAGAGGTTTTCCCTTGTAAGCTCGGTCCTGTCCTCGGCCTCGGCGCCGTGCTGCATATATCCGCCGTAGTTCCCGCGGGCGTCTATAGTCATATAAGAGGGCGTTTCGCCGCTGTACCAGCATACAAACGCATGGCCGGCCTCATGGCGGGCGGTTTTCTTTAAGGCGTAAGGGGTAACGGTCTTCTTTTCGCCGCTGTTGAAGGATTCAAAGGCATCGTCAAGAATTTCATCGGTGACCGCGCCGTCGCCGTCTCTTACCGCAGTTCTTAATGCAAGAGACACCACCGAGGCGAGGTCTGCAAGGCTCATTCCCACCGAGCGCTCCGCTACGTTGGCGATCTTTTCGGCGCTCGGGCAGAACGCCTTGTTCTGGCTCGCCCTCAGGTTAAGGTACTTTTCGCGCTCCTCGCGGTTCGGCAGATCAATATAGATGTGGCGGTCGAACCTTCTTACAAACGCGCCGTCAAGGCTATTCTCGCTGCCGCGCCCGACATTGTAGTTCGTCGCCGCGATGACGAACACCGGGCGCTTCGGGTCGGTCTTAAAGCCGTCCATCTCGACAAGAAGGGTGGTCAGCACCCTGCCCGGCTGAGTGTCGCCGCTGCCGTCGTTGCGCCTCTTGGCTATTGCCTCGACTTCATCTATAAACAGGACCGACGGCGCATACTTTCTCGCTATATTGAACAGCTCGTGGACCTTCTCGGAACCCTCGCCGTAATACTTGCTGAGAAAATCGGTGCCCTGGCTCGAAATAAACGTTACGTTCGATTCCCGCGCCATCGCCTTCGCCAAAAGCGTTTTGCCGGTCCCCGGAGGGCCGTATAAAAGTATTCCCTTGGGGGTGCTCAGCCCCGAGCCGGCAAATTTTTTCGGGTCCTTTAAGTATTCAATAAAGTACTTAAGCTCCTGCTTTGCGTCCTCGGCGCCTATTATCTGGTCAAAGGTGACGTCGGGCTTTGAGATGCTGCTTAAAATGTTCTTTGAATCGTCGGCGTTTATCGCTGTGGCCGATCGGAAATCCGATAGGATTATCTCCGCGGCCTTTCCGCCGTCGGCGACTGTCTGAGACGTTCCGAAGCTTACGAGCCTGTTTGCCTTCGCGAGCTTTGACATGCTCCTTTGGCGGTACATGTTCACCGAGATGTCAAGAATGCACTTTGAAAACTCCTCCGCCGATTCGCAGAGCGTCACTACCCCCATCGCGCCCATCTTTATCAGCGATACCTTCTCCTCGGCGCAGATCTCATGCCCCGGCTGCTGCAAAATATACACCGGCACCTCGGGGTAGTTTTCCTTGATGAACCGCAAAAAGCTCCGCGCCGTCGAACCCACGTCCTCGATGTTTAAGTACTCGGGGTGGCTGTAAACGCCGCAGCTCAAATCTATAAGCGCAAAATCTATGTCGTTTGTGCGCAGAACCTGGCTCGCCTGCTCGGGCTGGGATATCTTATCAAACGTCACCTCAGGACACTTTGCCGCGCACTTTTCGTAAACGTCGTCGGCCGCGAATACAAGCGCCTCGGGGCGCTCTTTATTTGTGAACAGCGCCCTTATTTCGCCGCTGTCCTCCGATTCGCCCTCATCTGGCAGACTTACCTTTACCGTTATTCTTTCAAGGTCTTCAACGCCGGTCTCCGAGCCTTCGGCGCCTAAGAGCCTGAACAGCTCGTAAAGCTCGCTGTCAATAAAGGTCTCCGCCCTGCTGCGGACGGTCCTGGCGTCGGCGTTTCCGCCCTCGGCAAACAAAAGCGCCGGGTATACCGCCTCGTCAATGTCTATCCTGATGCCTATTTCGCCCTCAAAGTTTCGGGCGTGGCGTATTATTTCGTTGCGGGCGATCTTTATAAGCCCTCCCGCCTGAACGCGGTTGAACATGACTACGTTTCCCGAGGCGAACCGCGAACATATCGCCGCCGGGAAGTAGGGCGCGCCGGTCATCGGGCTGATGTCGCTCTCGAGGGCGTGGAGTATCACCTTGCGGGTGACGTGTGAAAAATCGCCGGTTTCGGATACGTCGTAGAGCTGCTTTCCGGCGTTGGTGGTCATGATTATAATGGCGTTGGCAAAGGAGACCTCCTGTCCGGTAAGGCCGTCGCGCAATCTTCCGGCGTCAAGGACCTGCAAAAACAGGTGGATGACCGCGCTGTTCGCCTTTTCTATCTCGTCAAAAAGCAGAACGCATTTCGGATACTTGGTTACAAATCCCGTCAGAGCGCCGGGGCTTTTTGTATACTCCGAGCCGGTCAGGTCTATGGCGGCCATTCCGCCGGCGTATTCGCTCATGTCGAACCTCATAAAGGGCAGCTTCAAAAGCCCTGCGGCCGTCTCGGCGAGGAAGGTTTTTCCCACGCCCGGAGGGCCGGCAAACAGGAACGTCGCGCGGGGGCGGGTCCTCGATTTATCGGTCAATGAAAGAAGCTCGGCCTGAAAATATCCCGCGCTGAAAACCCCGGCGGCGTTGTCCTGGCCGAAGACCGCCTCGGTGAGCTTTGCGTGAAGCTCCTTTACCTTTTTGGTGAGGGCGGCTATGCCCGCCTTGGGGTTTGCGGTTTCATTTGCCGCGGCAGCCGCGGGTTTTTCCTCCGCAGATACGGCCTCGCCGTCTGAAATGATCGCGCGCATGTTGCTGCTCGGGTCCTTTGATATCGCGATCAGAACCGCTGAGGCGTCAAGCTCGGCGCTGTTTTTTTCCGACGCCGCAAGCCTCGCGTTAAAGAGGGTCTTTTGCATCTGTATGCTTCCCGCACTGTCGGAACCGCCCGAAAGCACCGCCGAAATCAGCCTCTCCCTTATAAGCGCAAGCCCCGCCGCGTCGGTGGAAAATATCTTCGACAAAACGTTTACGACCTCGGCCGCTTCCTTTCCAGAACCCTCCTCGGTGGCGATATCTATCGCCGCGACGACGAACTTATCTACCGTCAGCGGTCCGCCCCGGTCGGTGAGCTTTTTTGCGCGTTCAAGGGTCTTTTCAAGCAGCGCGCTGTATTTTATATCGTACATATTTTATCTCCTATCTCAGCAGGATATGACCGAAACGGTGCCGTTCGAACTTATCGCGCGGCAGCAGTCGACATAGACCTCGATAAAGCTGTACCCGCCGCGAAGGGCTATATTTCTCGCCTTTTCAAGCCCGCCCGGCAGCGGCTCGCCCTTTTTGTAGTGCTCGATTATCTGCCCGCCCATGTCGAGCGTGTGGACCTCGTAGGGCTTGCCGAGGTAGCACACCGAGACAAATCCCAAAAGCACGCCGCTTATTTCGACCTCGGGAAATTCGTTTCTTATCGCGTTTATTATATCGTTTACCTTCTGCTGATTGTGGGTGTGGCCGCCCGCGTCGAGCGAGGTCATCGCCTGCATGTACTCCTTCGAGCGCTGCTTGCGCAAAAGCCTGTCCACCATCATTTTGTCGAGCTTCTGATCCTGCTTCTGCGTGACCTTTTGGGTGGCGCTTAAAATACTGCCCGTCTGGGTCTGGGTCTGCGGTTGTTTTAACATCGGCTTTGGCATTTTTCTTTCCTCCGGATAACGGTAAATATTTTTATATCTTGTTTCGGCTGATCGGTAAAAAGCCGCGCAGGCGCAGGTCGCCCAAAGCAAAACCGCGTCTGCGCTTAAATATCAAACCAAAACCTTTCTCGTCTTGGGGCCGGTCTTCTTCTGGAGAAGATCTTCGCTTCCTATAGGCTTGCCCGAGGCGGGAACGGCGCGTTCTCTGCCCCAATCGCGTATCGCTTCGATCTTCTCGGGGCTTGTCTGCGAAAGGGGAACAACGTTGTTGAATGCAGTTATTATATTCTCCTCGTTCAGAACAAAGCTCGAGTTCGCGATTGAACGGTAGGCGAGGTCTCTTACGGTAGATTCGAGATCGGCGCCGGTAAAGCCGTCGGAAATTTCTACTATCTTATCGGCAAACGGGCCGGAAAAATCTACCTGCAAGTACTTTCTCATGTAAAGCGAAAGTATGTCGCGGCGCTCCTCGGCGGTGGGAAGATCGACAAAGAACAGCTCGTCGAATCTGCCGCGGCGCAAAAGCTCCGAGGGAAGCATCGACACGTCGTTTGCTGTCGCAACGACGAACACCTGCTTCTTGCACTCCTGGAGCCAGAACAGGAACTGGCCGACCATTCTTGTGGACACTCCGCCGTCGTTTGAACCCGCGGCGCCGGAAAGACCCTTTTCTATCTCGTCTATCCAAAGTATGCAGGGCGAGACGTTTTCGGCGGTGGTAAGGGCGTCCTTGAGCTGCTGTTCCGACTGCCCGACGTAGCTGCCCTGAACGGTAGCGAAGTCGAGGCGGTAAAGGGGAAGCTTCCAGTTTGCGGAAATAGACTTTGCGGAGAGGGATTTTCCGCAGCCCGGAACGCCTACAAGGAGTATCCCTCTCGGCGGCTGAAGCCCCTTTGAACGCAGCTCGTCGCGCTTTTCGGGGGTCAGAAGCTCCTTTTTCTCGTTGAGCCATTTTCTTAGGCCCTCAAGTCCGCCTACGTCCTTTACGCTCTCGTCGACCTCTATCTTTTCAAGGCCGGATATATCGGAAAACAGGCGGTCCTTGGCGTACCTTATCTCGTCCATGTCTGATTTTCTTATGCACTTATTCGCTATAAGCGCGGCGATGACGTTTTCGGCCTCTATCCTCGTTACTCCGGCAAGCATTGAAGCCGCCTCGCGGATATCGGAGTTATCCCATTCTATCGGAATTTCGCTGCGGTAGTCGTCTATGTATTCCTTTATTATAGAATACATCTCGTCCTCGTTCGGCAGATCTATCTTTATGACCATTCCGAGGCGCTGGAGCTGGTTCCATACGGCGCTGTTGGTCAGAACCATCACAACGCCGCCCGATTCGTTCGCAAGCGTAACGAGGTCGAGTATCTGCCTTGCGTCGCTGTTGTCGGCGCTTATGTCGGGAACCTCGGTGAGAATAAGGGTCATGTACTGCTTGCGCTTCATCTGCTCGCTCATGAAATCTATAGCGCCGTAGACCGATTTGTCGTCGTTTATCTCCTTTTCGGTGGCAAGATCGTATAATCCCTTAGATAGGGTGTGGACATAAAACGGCAGCGAAAGCTCCTCGGAGATCTCTTTTAAAACGTCAAGCGTTCTCGCGCGTTCGATTGTGTTTATTGCAATAAACGGGATCCTTGCAAGCGAATACCTCTTAAGAAGCTCCTTGCTCTTTGCAATATCGCTCATGGTCTTCTGCTCTCCTTTTATATCAGAATGTGTTTACTTTGTTGTTTCTTACAATGCTGGCAAGCTTTCCGCTGCGGTCGTTTCTGGCGGAATCCTCCAAAGATTTCTGAATGCTGTCGGCCTGCTCAACAACAAGGCTGCGGTACTTCGAGCGGTCCTTTTCGGGTATCGCCGGAAGATCGACCGACTCGGCAAGGAAGCGAAGCTCGCGGCGCAGGGATATAAGCGCCTGGACTATCGCCCTCTCCTGCCCCGCCGAACGGCTCATCTCCTTCTGGAACCTGTCGGTGGCGGCGTTGAGCCTGAAGTTTACGGCGTCGACGAGCTTTTTTGCAAACCTCTCCGCTACTCCCGACTGCCATTCGACCGTTCCGCGCTGCATCGCGCTGAGGACTTCTTCGTCGTTGGTTCGCGATTTGAATATCTCCAAGAGCTCTACCCAATCGGAATAGGTTTTCGGCGGCGCAATATTATTGGGCATAGATCAGCGCCTCCTTACTACTACCTGCGGCGGCTCGATGCTCCACTCGGGGAGACCTTCTGCAAAGGCTGCGGAGGGTTCGACATATTTTTTTACGGGCGCGGGCTGCTCGGGCTTGGGGGCCGCCGGCTGAGGCGCGGCCTGCCGGGCGGGCTGAGGGTTTACCGAGGCAAACGCCGGGGCGCTGTTCTCGGAGGCCGCAGGCGCGGAAAGTTTAGCGCCGCAGGTCTCGCAGAATGAACTTTCGGGCTTATTTGTCGCGCCGCACTGAGGGCAGGCGACCGCCGCTCCCGACGCTACAGAATTTAAAAAGTTTGCTCTTGACTTGGCGTCCATATTTGTTTCCTCCTCTTTTCTCAGACCCTGATCCTGCGGTTGGTATCGGACAGCTTCTTTACATACTGCTCGGGGGTAATCTGCTCAAGGAAGTCGAGCACCTTCTGGCTTTCGCCGTCTTTGGCGGCAAATTCAGCCCTGAAATCTACTATCTCGGCTATTGTCGCCCTGATTATCTGCAGGCCGCTGGTGCGCTTTTTCTCGAACTGTTCCTCAATATTCTGGCGCGTCTGCTCTATGTTCTTCTTCTTTGAGAAGTAGTTTATTACCATTCCCACGCCGGCGATTACGGCTATTACTCCTAAGAAGCCGTGCCCGAAGATAAACATCAGTAGTCCTATTACTGCTATTGCGATGCCGCCGATCTTGCAGAACTTGTCGAACGCTGAAAGCTCGGTCTGGGATAGAGCGTCGTTCTTCTCGGAATCTATAAGATCGTTAAAGCGCTGAACTATTTCTTCCTCGTCCTGACCGTCGGTGGTCTTGTCGTTGAAGGTGTCCACGTTTATCTCTATCTCGTTGGGTATCTTCATCCTGTTCTGGGCGATGATGTCGTTATAGGCGTTTGTTATCCAACCCTTTGAGAGGGCGATGGCAAACTTCTGGGTGGAAACGCTCGCGTGGGAGCTTTCCGGCTTCATGGCGGCGTCGGTCAGAAGCTGGGTAAAGTCCTTGTGAACGTCGAACGCGGTCTGCTCAACCGCCATGTTCTGACGCGCGCGGTCCTCGTCGCCGTCAAAATCAATTACGAACTGGTTGTACTTTTCCTCTTTTCTTAAGGGTATCTCCTCGTCGTCGAAGTCGGTTACAAGGCTGTTTAATATCTCGTCAAGCTGGCTCTTTAACGAATCGGTTGAGCCTTCCTGCTCGAAAATAGCGGTAAAGTAGCTTAGTATTTCGGCGTGGAGCATGGCGCCCTCCATGATGTCCTGGAGCGCCGGCCACGTCTTGCTGTATTTTCTTAAATATGTATATTCGGAGGTGTCTACAGGCTTTCTCTTTAAGTTTATCGCGTCGGACCACTGTTTTGTCTGCTGTTCGACAAAGCCGGGCTTATCGGCGAGCCTTTCGAGCCATTCGGTCATCTGCTTTGAGATCACTCCCTCGGAGTCGGCGCCCAAAAGGCCGCTCGCGTAGGCGTCAAGAACTATTACCGTCTTGCGGTCGAGGTCCTCCTCGTCCTGGTTCGCAAGGTAACGCTGAGTCCACTTCAAAGCCGCGCTCTTGCGGTCGGCCCTGCGGCATATAAGTGCAAAGAACAGCGAGGTTTTTTCATCGTTTCTCTTTATGCCCTCTCTTACGGCGCGCTCGGCAAGCTCGGGCTGGTCGTTTATCCACGCCGCAAGCGCGACAAGGCAGGGCGCGAGCCAGTAGCCGGGAGTAGTTATCATCAGCTCCTCTGTCGCGTTGCTGATGGTGCTCTTTTTAACTATGCCGAGGTCGTCGGCCTGCAAAATGCCGGTGGTGGTCCTTCTTACAATGTCGTAATGGCCGAAGCGCTTTTCCATCTCCTGCCTTATCTGGATCACCCTCTGCTGCGCCTTTGAAAGCGCGTTTGCCCTCACCTGAAGCTGCACAAAGCTGTGAAAATCGTTTGCAAGCTGGCCCAACTGATCGTAAACGATCTTGACGTTGCCGTTTACGGTATCGACGTTGTCGTCTATGACTGCAAGGCCCTCGTTTACATTGTCGATCTTCGCTTCTATGGAGCGGACTGCGGCTGCTACTGTTGCAACCTGAGCCGCCATTCTGCCTAATTCATAACCACCGTCTGCCATTGTTTTCCCTCCGTTATTATGTTTTTTATATCCGAGGCGGCCGCTTACGGCCTCCTTAAGATCGGCTATTACGATACCCGGGCGCGAACGCCGCGGGGTATAAAACGGCAAAAAAACCGCCGGTTTCGCGCGGGCAGTTTTTAAGAGGATCTTTCAGTACAATATATTAGCCGGAACTGCGCCCGCCCAAAATAATGAACACCCGATTCCGGGATCTTTCGCAAATTTTCAAAATGATATTTTCCTCGGCGGGGGCGCACATCAAAAGCCGGCGGTCAGTCGCCTTTCTTACTCCCGAAAAGCTTACCGAAAAAGCCGGATATCCCCCTTATCGCCGAAACGGCCACCCTTATTATCAGCGGCAGATACGATACGCAAAAGGCGATCACCACCGCCCATATTACCCCGCGCACGCCGAGCGAGGCTATCAGCGCAGATATAAGAAGTATCACCGAAAGCGTGATGAACCATGTTGCGCTCTGGCCCAATCCCGCCGCCGGGGTAAAAACCGCGCCGCTTGAACGGTCGACTATCTTTTTCGCAACTATGACGCCGTTCTGATCCCTGCGGCCGTAGACCTCGGCTTCTATGCCGTCGGTAATCCTGCCGCTTTTCGGCTTGCCGTATACTATGACGTCGTCGTAGGGGTTGCCGAGCGCGTTAAACGCCTTGCCGTTATTTGGAAAGACCTGAAAGGTGGTAACGCTGTCGTCGAGGTTAAAGGGGATCCCCGAAAACATTGAACGTATCCACTTTGAAACAACGGATTTTTTGCGGGTCTCGGCGGAAATGTTCTTTATTACGCCCACGGCTAAAGGGCCGCTTGGCTTAACGCGGGGCTTGGCCGCCCTGACACGCTTTTTGGCCGGCTTATCGGCGGAGTTTTCATCCGCCTGCGGCTCGGAGGGCGGGATATGATTGCCGTAGGGGTCGAGGTCCGAAAGCCCGGCCCCTCCGTTTAAAAGAACCTTTCGGCCGGAGGATCTTTTCGGGGTGCGCGCGGAGTCATCGGCATATAAAGCGGCGGAAAAACCGTTGCCGGCGGGGGCTGCTTTTTCAGCACAGGTCTTGCAGACGCCGCCGTCCGAATCGGCGCCGTATCCGCCGCAGATCCTGCATTTATAAGCCATAGCCCTCACCTCACGCCGCCCGGCAGGAGCCGTCGAAAAATATCAGATAATATGTAAAATTATACACATTGACGCCGGCTTTGTCAATAGAATACGGGGATGGATTCTGCCCAAATCGAACGCGCGGTTTTGTTGCATTTTGCCGGGGAGCGAGCAGAGGACAGAGGACAGAAGACAGAAACGCTCTTTTGGGAGCGAGCGTGACAAAGTACGTCACCGCTACCCGGTTGTAAAAAGGTATTCGCTGCGCGAATGTTATTTAAAGCCGCCCCTCCCCTAACCCCTCCCCGGTGGGGAGGGGAACACAATAGAGAAACCTTCCGGGCTTGTAGAAGATTTGCATCTCGCCACGACTTTGTAAAAAGGGATTCGCGGCGGTGCCGCTCATGCTATTAGAACGTTATAAGATAGATGAATAGATGATAGAAAGCTCTCTTAGGGCGAGAGTGACAGAGCGCGGCTGCCTGCAATTGGCAAAGGGGAGGTGAACACTGTAAGGAAACCTTCCGGGCTTGTAGAAGATTTGCATCTCGCCATGACTTTGTAAAAAAGGGATTCGCGGCAGAGCCGCTCATGCTATTAGAGCGTTAGAAGATAGATGATTAGAAGATAGAACGCTCTCTTGGGGGCGGGTTCGACAGAGTGCGACGCAGTTGTCCAGTTGTAAAAAGGTATTCGCTTCGCTCATGCTATCCGAGTAGAAGTCAGAAGCGCTCCACGACAGGCGAGTGGAACAGAGCAGGGCAACATGATGTGACCTTGATAAAAAGGGATTCGCGGCGGTGCCGCTCATGCTATTAGAGCGTTAGAAGATAGATGAATAGAAGATAGAACACTCT
>CANRHA010000020.1 GCA_947630315.1 uncultured Clostridia bacterium | reverse complement strand
ACTTCCGAGATGACCCTCACGGACGTTTCGGTAGTGGGCGACCGCCCGTACGGCGACGGCACCCTTATAAGGGCGACATATACGACCGAGGGCGCCGAGCATATATCCGACTACAACGCGGTCCTGACCGACGACGGCTGGAGGATAAGCGAAATACTCCCGACGTTCCATTACCCGTCCGGGGCGACGGTAACGTTAGAGACCGCCAACGCGGCCGTTTCTGCGATGGACTTTTACGGCTCATTGGAGCTTGCAAACGAGATACTTTTGTTTGATATTTCTCCGGAATACGCCGACGGCGCGCGTGAGCACGAGGATCTCGAGCTTGAAGTCTCCCTCGACGACGGCACAACGTATACGGCGACTTTTGCGGCGATGAAAAGCCCCTACGACACCAAGGAGAGCTGCATGGCGGCGCTGAGCGAGGTTTTCACCGAGGAAGCCTGCAAAAAGCGCGAAGCCCTGTTTGAGGACGGCGGCAGGTGCCGTATAATCGACGGTATTTTGTATCATGAACTGACCGAGCCGATCAGGTACAGGTTCCTGTTCCCGTTTACCGAGGCCGAAAAGGTATCGGAGGACGAAATAGCCGTAAAGACAAAGTTTGTCTGGCAGGACGATACGCTGAGCGATTGCGAGATAACCCTTAAGAGGGAGAACGGCGTTTGGAAGATCGACAAAATAGTCGACCCAGAGGCGCTGCGCGACGATCCGGAATGTATCTGCGCGTTCCCGGTGTCGATGAGCGGGCTTGTCTCGGGCGGGGTAAGCGAGGACCTGTATAACGCCCTGCTGCAAAAGCTGAGGGAGGTTTCGGGCGAGGAAAAGGTTTACGCCTTTGCCGCTTCTGATTTTGACCGCGACGGCAGCTATGAGGCGTTCGGCGCCACCGGCGAAGCCTATTTTGACGGAACTCTCTGGTATGTCACGCTTGACGGCGCGGAGGAGATATTAAAGGACGGGTTCTACCTCACGGAAAACGACGAATCGAACCACACGCTCAACTTCGGCGAAACGTCGTTTTACACTATCGAGCAGAGCTACGGCGCCGACAGTTTCTCGCTGATTTTCGGCGTAAAGGACGGCAGACCCTACGAGCACGAATTTTCGGGGAAGGTTTCCGACATAAGGCAGTCGGGGGTATATACGGTCGAGGGAATAGACAACGGCGGATATGACAGCATTGTAGACCCCGACGGAACCTCTACCGGCCACACCTACAAGACCTACTATTTCTACTATAACGGAGGGTTCGGCGAGTACGGCGGCATAGAGATATCTAAGGAGGAGTTCAGGCAGCTCGACGGCGCGGCGGAGATACTTGATGAGATCGAGGCGCGTTCCGAGACGGTTACAAATATACTCTACCGCGGAGATATCGGGATAACAGATATAAACAGCTGCCGGGAATATGAAGACGGCACGCGTGAAAATCACTACACGACCGTTTTATATGACGGCAGCAGGGCTTCGGTATTAGGAGTTCATGACGGGATAATAGAGCCGGCGTTTATCCCCGAGATAGCGACATATCCCGAAAAGTTTGACGTGAAAAACGCGGGCGGCATTGAAATGACAATTCGGCCCGACGTCGACAGAGTCGATGTACAAAGCAGCGCTCTGCTTTTTGCTCAGGATATAGCTATAGACCGCCTCGGGATCGATTTTTGCGATCAGCGGTATGATTACAGCGTCAGCGTAAACTCCGAGATAGACGGCGGCACCGGCCTGTTTTATGTTACTATAACCCACGGCGGGTACATCTACAAAATAGGGATAAACCCCGAGACCGACGAGGCGGAGACGGTGGATCACGAGGAGATATCAAGGGGCGCGCCGGGAGACCCGCTCGAACACCATTTACATGAGAACGAATCGCCCGAGGCCCACGGATATATAGGGAGATACCGCGCCGATATGACCGCTCTGCTTGAAGTTCTCGGCGGAAGCGTCGACGGAACGGTGTGTATGACCGATTTCTTTGAATATTCGGCGCAGGGTGAATCGCCGGCGGTCATGGCCTACAGCGTTACGATAGGGGATAAATCGGCGGTGATAGACGCCAAGACCGGCGAGGTGCTGGCAACGAGTTTCCTTATCGACGGGCATACAAACAGCGAGGCGGAGCAGGCAGATAAGTTCATAAGCGATATGATCTCGGAAAAAGCGCAGCCGTCCGAGAAAGAGGTCGACGCTGAGAACATCAAGCTGAGGTGGCCCTGCCCCGAACACTATGGGATATCCTCGACCTACGGCGAGCGCTGGGGAGTATTCCACAAAGGAATCGACATAGCCGACGGAGAGATAGACGGGGCGAAGATCTGCGCCGCCGCCCCGGGAACCGTTATATATGTCGGCAGCGAATGCGAGCACAACTATCCAAAAACGGAGTCGTGCGGCTGCGGCTACGGCCTCGGGAACTTCTGCATAATCGACCATGGCGGGTACCAGACGGTTTACGCCCATGCGGGAGAAATCACGGTGACGGAGGGCAGGGAAGTCAAGGCCGGCGACGCCCTGGGCACCGTCGGCTCGACGGGATATTCTACGGGAGCGCATCTGCATTTTGAAATTCGCCCCGCGGAGGAGATGCTCGACGAGCTGATAAGGGATAAAGCGGTTTTAGAAGATAGAAGTTAGGTATTAGAATTTAGAACGCCCTCATGAGGGCGGGCGGTACAGGGTGCGGCTGCCCGCCCGCCCATAAAAAACCGCTCCCAAGTCGGGAGCGGCGCGCTTATTTATTGGGGTCTATCGCTTTCCAGTAGGCTTTGAGGTACTGCAGCCCCGAGCCGGCCGTCAGAAGCGCCGCGACCCAGATCAGCGCCTCCGAGGTTATTTTTACCGCGCCTCCGGGAATCGCCATCCCGGCCGCGCAAAGCCCCTGAAGCAGTAAAATCGCAATTATCGCCAGCATAGTGAAGGCGGTTTTTATTTTTCCAAACCAGCCGGCAGGAACAACTACCCCTTCGCCCGATTTCACCACCAGCCTCAGCGCCGAGACCATGAACTCCCTGAACAGGATTATCATCACCGGCACCGACGAACACCATCCGAGGCTGCAAAACCCCACCAGCGCGGCCATCACCAGCGCCTTGTCGGCCAGGGGATCCAAAAACTTCCCGAAATCGGTTATAAGGTTGTATTTTCTTGCGATCTTTCCGTCTAAAAGATCAGTAAAGGAGGCCGCCGCAAATATCAGCAGGGCGATAAGTACGCTGAATTTCGTGATCCCTGCGAGCAGAAACAGCACGAAAAAGGGTATAAGCGCCACCCGCAAAAGGGTAAGCTTGTTAGGCAGATTCATTCTATCACACTCCCAAGAAGGTCGTAGTCGAGCGTTTCATCGATGTGGACCGTGACGTATTCGCCGACTCTGCGCGGCTTTTTTGAACTGAAGAATATTTTTCCGTCGATCTCCGGGACCTCGGCGCTGCTCCGGCCGTAGAAACATTCCGCGTAGCGGTCCCAGCCCTCAACGACTACCTCGACGTCCTCGCCGATGCGTTTTTTGTTGAGCCGTTCGCTTATTACGTTCTGCGCCTGCATCACTATGTCGGCGCGGTGCTCCTTTTCCTCCTCGCTGAGTTGATCTGGTAGCGCTGCCGCCGGCGTTCCCTCTTCCTGAGAGTAGGCAAAGCACCCGAGGCGGTCAAACTTCATCTCGTTTACGAACTCGCAAAGCTCCTCAAATTCTTCTTTTGTCTCGCCGGGGAACCCCGCGATCAGGGTAGTCCTTAAAACTATCCCCGGAACCTTATCGCGCAGTTTTTTGATGAGCGCTTTAAGCTCCGCCTTAGTGCTTTTGCGGTTCATTCTCTTTAAGACCCTGTCGCTGCAGTGCTGAATGGGGACATCCAGGTATTTGACAAGCTTATCTTCTTTCGCTATAAGATCTATAAACCTGTCCGTTATTCTTTCGGGATAGCTGTAAAGGGTTCTTATCCATTTAAGCCCGTCGATTTTGCAGAGCCTTTCCAAAAGCTCGCATATCTTCGGCTCGCCGTACAGATCAAGCCCGTAGACCGTAGTGTCCTGAGCTACAAGTATCAGCTCTTTGAAGCCCGATTTTGCCAGCCATTCCGCCTCGGCGACTATGCTTTCCATAGTCCTGCTTCTGAGCCTGCCGCGTATCGAGGGAATGGCGCAGTATGTACAGCGGTTGTCGCAGCCCTCGGCGATTTTAAGGTAGGCGTATGTCTCGGTCGAGACTACCCTTCTGCCGTCGATCATAAGGGAATACTTATCCGCCGATATGTCGACCGTTTCGCCGTTCAAGACCCTGTTGACAGTTTCTCCGAGGCTTTCGTTAGCGCCTATCCCTATGACCGCGTCGACTTCTGGTATTTCCGAGCGGATGTCCTCTTTATACCTTTCGGCGAGGCAGCCGGTCACGATAACCGCCTTAATTCTGCCCTCCGCCTTGAGGTCGCAAAATTCGAGTATAGTGTCGATAGCCTCCTGCTTTGCCGATTCTATAAACCCGCAGGTGTTTATTACAACCACCTCCGCGAGGGCCGCGTCGGTCACTATCTCAAAGCCCTCCTCGCGCAGGTTATATATCATGTGCTCGGCGTCCACCTGATTTTTCGGACACCCGAGCGACACCATGCCTATACGGACAGCCATATTATAAAGTCCTTTCGTTTTTAATATGTATGATTCGGCGCGTCCATGCCGGGCGCGTCTTATGCGTCAGTCCTCGTCGAACTCTTTTAAAGCCGCGTTTATCTCGTCGAACGGATAGCCTTGACGTGCAAGGGCGGCCTTTACTTTTTTCACCCCGCCCTCCTCGGCGAGCTTTCGCGCGTATTTTTTTGCTATAAGCTCTCTTAGGCGGTCCGCCGCGCCGTCCGAAAATTCTTCAAGCGCTTCGTCGATTATATCCGCGGGAATGCCTTTTCGGCGCATCTCCTCGCGCGCGCGGTAAACGCCCTGTTTTTTTGTCACAAGGTAGTGTTCCGCGCATTTCGCCGCGTACCTGCGGTCGTCTATCAGCCCGAGCGAGGCAAGGTTGTTCACAACGTCGTAGCAGATTTCCTCCGGATAGTTTGCCTCCAGCTTTCTGAACATCTCGACGTATCCGTAATCCCTGTCGTCAAGAAGATACAGCGCGCGTTCTCTTGCGCGGCGGTAATCGTTTCGGCGCAGGGCTTCGGCTATGTCGCCCTCGTTCAGGATCATTCCGGCCTTTATACCGAGGTCGTACGCGACCGACGAGTTTATGAATATCGGCTCGCGGCCCGAAAAATCTATCCTCAGGGTCTCGCCCTTGAACTGCGAGACCCCCTCTACCCTGTATTCCATCAGTCTGAGCTGACCGGCGTGAACTCCTCAAAGTCGTCCTCGGCGTCAACTATCACCGAATTACTCGCCGGGGCGGCGCTTGCCGCCGATGAGGCCGCCGCGCTGAGGGCCGCCTCCTTTTTGGAGTTTGCCGACATCATGACCGCGTCCTTGTTGCTGTATATCTTTTCCTCGATTTCTGCAAGCGTCTCGGGATGCTTAAGCAAAAATTCCTTGGTATTTTCGCGGCCCTGGCCTATCTTTATGTTGTCGTAGCTGAACCATGCTCCCGATTTGTGGATAATGTCGAGGTCGGTTGCGATGTCGACCACCTCGCCTATCCTTGAAATGCCCTTGCCGTAGAGCATGTCGAACTCGGCCTCTTTAAAGGGCGGGGCGACCTTGTTTTTGACCACCTTGCACTTTACCCTGTTACCTATCGGTTCTGAGCCGTTCTTTAAAATTTCGCCCTTTCTGACTTCGATCCTCACCGACGAGTAGAACTTAAGCGCGCGGCCGCCGGGGGTGGTTTCGGGATTTCCGTAGATAACGCCGATCTTCTCGCGGACTTGGTTTATAAATACCGCGACGCAGTTTGATTTTGATATAACGCTCGTAAGTTTTCTCATCGCCTGAGACATCAGCCTTGCAAGCTGACCTACGTGGGTGTCGCCCATTTCGCCGTCTATCTCGGCGCGGGTGACCATCGCCGCGACCGAGTCGAGAACTATCACGTCGATAGCCCCCGAGCGCACCAGCGCCTCGGCGATTTCAAGGGCCTGTTCGCCCGAATCGGGCTGAGAGACGAGCATCGAGTTTATATCTACCCCGAGCTGTTCGGCGTAAACGGGGTCGAGGGCGTGTTCAACGTCGATAAACGCAACCTCGCCGCCGAGCTTCTGCGCCTCGGCGATAATGTGCAGAGCAACGGTGGTCTTGCCCGAGCTTTCGGGGCCGTATATTTCAACGATCCTTCCGCGCGGAACGCCGCCTATCCCGAGGGCCATGTCGAGCGTCATCGAGCCGGTAGGTATAGCCTCAACGTTAAGGGTGGTGGTCTGGCCGAGCCTCATTACAGCGCCGGCGCCGTAGGTTTTTTCAAGCTGCTGAATGGCCGTTTCGAGAGCCTTTTTCTTTTCCTCGCGGGTCTGCTGTGAAAGCGGCACCGCCTTTTTTTCGGGCGATTTTTTGGTTGCCATTATTTTCTCCTCCTGAAAAGATTATTTACATTTATTTAGCTTAAGATCATCTTAACGCACCGTCTGTCCGAAAATACGGACTCATTTTCTGCCAACGGCCACTCTTTCGCGCCCGCACAGATCTTTTATTATCTCGATATCCCCATATCCCGCGCCTTCAAGAAGCCTACAAACGTCATTGGCCTGCAAAGCGCCTATTTCGAGAGCGATCGATCCGCCGGGGCGCAGGGAATTTCGCCAGACCCTCGGCAGAACCCTGTAAAATTCAAGGCCGTCGCTGCCGCCGTAAAGCGCCTCGGGGGGTTCATACTTCACCTCGCGCTGAAGCGCATTCATGTCCTCCTCGGTAAGGTAGGGCGGATTTGCGGTTATAAGGTCAAGATCATGAAACTTCACAGCCGTCTCGGGCTTAAGGGCGTCCGCAAAGAGGGGAGCCGCCCCAATGTAACCTTCAAGGTTTTTTTCGAGATACCTATACGCCTTTTCGCTGAACTCCACCGCCGTTATTTTTGAATCGGGGCGGGTAAAGTTTATCGCCGCGGCGACGCAGCCGCTGCCCGAGCAGAGATCGACAATATTAGGGCTTTGAACATCTTTAATAAGCCCGAGGGCGGTTTCAACAAGGACCTCGGTGTCCTGACGGGGGATAAGCACCCCCTCGCCGGCCGAAAACCTCAGCCCGTAAAATTCCCATTCGCCGGTTATATACTGTATCGGTTCGCCGTTAAGCCGCCGGGCCGCCATATCGAGCGCCGTTTTCTCGGCGCCGCCGTCAACGGAGTCAAGCCTGCCGAGAAGATCTTTTACCCGCCAGTCGTCGCCGAAGACCGAGCGCAGGATAATATCCGCCTCCAGTTCGCCCGATTCGACCCCGCGCAGCGTCGAGCAGAGCCGCCGGTATAGGTCTTTTACCATTTATCCGCGCCTTTTTCCTTCGGAATGCAGGGAACAAAGGCGGCTATAGCGCATTCTATCTGAGATTCGTCCGGCTCGCGGGTGGTAAGCCGCTGTATCCAAAGCCCCGGCGCGGAGATTATTTTTGTGATTATGTTGTCGTATCTGCCGGCAAGCTTTATAAGTTCATATGCTATAGATACGATTATCGGCAGGATACACAGCTTTAAAAGCACCCTCAGCCAGATATTTCCCCACTGAATGCGAAATACCGAGGTCACGATTATGGATATAAACAAAACAAGGAACATAAACGAGGTGCCGCATCTCGGGTGGAAGCGGCGGTGCTTCTTTACGTTTTCAACGGTAAGCTCCTCGCCGGCCTCGTAACAGGCTATGGTCTTGTGTTCTGCGCCGTGGTATTCGTATGTTCTGCGGATATCCTTCAAAAGCGCGGTCAGGGCGATATAGCAGATAAACACCGCCATCTTTATAAGCCCTTCTATGATGTTTTTGACGATATCGGGCAGCTCGACAAATTTTGAGATGAACTTTGTTATCGTCGCGGGAACGAGGATAAACAGCCCGAGCGCCAGCGCCACTCCGAGCACCGAGGCTATGACCATGATTATCGCCATCAGCTTGTCGCCGAGTTTATCGGTGAGCCATTTTTCAAACTTCGAGGGTTCCTCCTCTATTCCCTGCATCGACTTATCCGCCGATTTTGAGAGGCACTTGTAGCCGTCTGTGAGGGAGGTCACGAAGTTAAAGGGGCCGCGTATAAACGGAACTTTTTTATACCATTTTGCGGGCTTCAGCTCCCACTGTTCAACGTCTATCTCTCCGCTCGGCAGCCTTACCGCCATCGCCTCTACCTCCGGTCCGCGCATCATTACCCCCTCGATGAGGGCCTGACCGCCGATCTGAGTCTTAAACGGTTTTTTATCAGACATTTTTATCACCTTCCGAAAACTTAAACTTTATTTGCCGTTCATGCACGGCAGCGATATCCTTACCGTTGTGCCCTTGCCGGGTTCGCTGTTTATCATCAGGTTTCCGCCGTGCATTCCTATAATTTCATCCGCCACCGCAAGCCCTATTCCCGAGCCGCGGCGCGTCTGATCAGCCTTGTAGAATTTTGTCTTTACCTTGGGCAGGTCTTCCGGCTTTATGCCTACGCCGTTGTCCGAAATAAGAACTATTACCTCGCCCTTTTCCGAAAACGCCTCTATAGATACCTTTCCGCCCGGGTTTGAATATTTTACCGCGTTGTCTATTATGTTTATAAAAACCTGCCTGAGCCTTGAAGCGTCGCCGTACACAAAGGGCAGCATCTCCGGCTCGAAGTATTCGATGTCTATCCCGAGCTGGTTTGCGCGCTCGGTGTAAATTAAAACCGCGTCGCCGAGTTCGGCGAGTATGTCGGTGGTGCCCTTTGTGAGGGTTAGGCGGCCGTCCTCTATGCGCGAGAAGTCCAAAAGTTCCTCCACCATCTCCGAGAGCCTTTCGGTCTCGCCGGTTATTACCCTCATTCCCTTGCGGAAGGTCTCCTTGTCGTCGCTCCCGAGTTCGCAAAGAGTTTCGGCCCAGCCTTTTATTGCGGTAAGCGGTGTCCTCAGCTCATGAGACACCGAGGAGATAAATTCATTTTTTACCTTTTCTGTGTTTTCAAGCGCCCCCGCCATGTAGTTTATCGAGTCGCAGAGGTCGCCCAGCTCGTCGTCAGAGCGCTTTTCTATCCTCTCGCTGAAGTCGCCGTCGGCATATCCCCGGGCGGTCTCGCTTATCTGCCGAAGGGGTATTACTATCGATTTTATGAAATAAAATCCCGATACGAGCATCAATAAAACTATTACGAGCGAAACGCAGAGCAAAAGCACAGCTATTCCGCCGAGTTGGCGGTCGACGTTTTTCAGCGAGGTCATAATCCGCATAGCGCTGTATTCCTTTGCGATCCCGGGCAAGAGCAGGGTGTAGCAGATGACGTGTTCGCCGCTTGAAAGGGTAAGCTCGGCCGAGGCGCTGCCGTTTTCCGATTCGAGGGCCGAGTAGTAGTCGGTCATATCGAGCCAGCCTGAGGGCTGAAAGCCCGAGCTTGTAAGCGTAACGCGGCCGGTGTCGCTTATCGCCATAAGTTCAAAGCGATCCTTTTCGGAAAACTGCCCGACAATATTTCTTACTTCTGCGCGGTAGGCGGATTCTCCGGTAAACCGCGAGAGCGAGCCGCTGACCGTTTCAAGCCGCGAGACGAGGTACTGTTCGGCGGTGTTGACGTAATAATTTCGGGCCATAAACAGGGTCAGCACCGAAACGGCGGCGAGAATGAGTATGACTATTCCGAGCGTATTTACCGCCCACCGCACGGTTATTGACCTTTTTATGCCGATTTTGGACATACTTTACTCCTCGGGGCTGCACCATTTATACCCGAAGCCCCATATCGTAGTGATGTACTTAGGGTTCGAGGGCTCGTCTTCTATCTTCATTCTTATGCGGCGGATATTTACGTCCACTATCTTTTCGCCGTAGTAGCTGTCGCCCCATATCAGCCGCAGTATGGTAGAGCGGTCGAGGGCGGTGTTCTGATTCTTTAAAAAGTATTCTATTATCTGATATTCCACCTGCGTCAGGTCTATCGGCACGCCGTTTTTTCTTAGCGTGCGCGACTGCGTGTCGCATTCAAACGGTCCCGAAACTATAACCCTGCCGCTCTGTTCTTTGTCTACCGTCATGCTCACGCGGCGGCATACGGCGTCTACGCGGGCGACAAGTTCGGTGACTGAGAAGGGCTTTGTAATGTAATCGTCCGCGCCCATCATCAGCGAGCTCACCTTGTCCATCTCCTGAGACTTTGCCGACAGCATTATTATGCCTATTTTGTCCGACATCTCCCTCAGTGTCTTGCAGACCTCAAAGCCGTCGATCCCGGGCATCATTATATCGAGCAGGGCGACGTCGAAGCCGCCGTTGTGTTCCTTAAAGACCTTTACCGCGTCCTCGCCGCAGCCAACGTCGGTCACTTCATATCCGCTGCGTTTGAGGTTCAAAACAATAAATTCGCGTATCGAGGCTTCGTCCTCGCAGACGATTATTCTCTTTGTCATAAGATTCAACTCCGTTTACTCTATCGTGTGAAAGTTATCGCGTATCTCGTCGGCGGTGAGGACCAAAGGTTCGCTTTCGGGGGCGATGGTCCTTATATAGTAGTTTTTTAGCTCCCCGGCCATAAGTATCCGGTACCCTGCCGCGGTATAGGCCTCTCCGCCCGAGCTGTCCGCCGAGGCAAAGCTCATTATCGGGGTCATGTCTGTTACCGAGGGCTTTTCGGGTTCATATTTGTAGAAGGTAACTTCGCCGGTGCCTGCGTCTCTTGCAACGGTGACGACGTTCAGCCAGCGGTTTGGTATCGTAAGAAGGTAGCCGTCTCTTAGGTTGCAGTACGCGTTCGATTTAAATTCGAGGTTGTCGCTTGCGGGAGAATATCTCATCAGGACGGTCATATATTCGGTCTCGCCCCACGCCGGGGTGGCGTAGCCGGTAAACGCGCCCACGACGGGTATTTCTATCTCGCCGTCGCCGTCGTAGTCCTTTGAGAGGTACCCCGCCGGGCGCTGAGTTGTAACCCCGAGCCCGCGCTGATATATATGGCTTACTATCCCGCTGTCTTCAAGGGTCAGTATGTCGGTCATCAGCCCGCCCTCTTCAAGGGAAATGTCGAGGTACATCGCCCGGCCGTTTCCCGTTTCGCCGAAAACGCAGCCCGAGATCGCCGAGGCCGCCGCGCCTATTTCATATACATAGCTGTCGTAGCCGTCGTAGCCGGCCTTTAATATGCTTACGGTGACGCCGCCTCCGCTTCTTTTTGCAAGGGCGATCTCGTCCGAGCCGCCGTCAAGGTCGGTAAGTTCAAGTACGGTATAGGTGTCCTCGTAAACGGGTTCAAGCACCCCCGAGGCGTAGTGGTACATTCTCACGGCGTTTTCCTCGTAATCCTGAGAGGAAAAACCTACAACGGCGTCAAGCCCGGTGAAGATTACCCTGTCGACCGAGCTTCCAGCGCCGGCAAGCTCGCACATCGAATGCCAGTCGCCGTCGGCGGAGCGGTCTAAAACGGCTATTTTAACGTTCGATTCCGAAACCGAACTCACCGAGTAAAACGCAAGCGTTTCGTCCTCGCCGTCGCCGTCAATATCATAAAGAACAAAAGCCGAGCGGTAATCGCCGTTTCGCGGGTATTCAAGGTTTATGCCCCTGCCGGTGCTTTCGATCAGGGCATCGTATATCGCGGACTGCTCGTCGGCAATATTCGGCGCGCCCAGAAGGCCGTCGACCGAAAAGGTTATGGACTGACAGCCGGTCAGCAGAAGACAGGCGATAACAATTGCCAGCTTGCGCAAGGGCTCACCACCAATCAAAAGAAAAAATGGAACAGGGCAAAACTATGCCTTATCCCATTTTATCACAAATTTATCGATCATGCAAGCGTTTTGAGGATTTATTGTCTGTCCGAGAGGGGAATATAAGCTTTAGGCTTTCCGACGGCCTTATACGCCGGCCTGATTATCCTGCCGCCGGTGAGGCGTTCTTCTATCCTGTGGGCCGCCCAGCCTGCGATCCTTGCCGTCGCGAACATCGGCGTGCAGAGTTCGTCGGGTATGCCGAGCATTCTGTAGCACATTCCCGAGTACATGTCGACATTTGCGCAGAGGGTCTTTTCCTTTCCGGTAACTTCGCTGAAAACGCTCTGCGCGTTGCGCTCAACGGCTTCAAGAAGTTCGATCTCGTCCTCATATTCGGTTCCCTTTGCGAGTTTTTTTGCCTCGCGCTTTAATATTACCGCTCTCGGGTCCGAGAGGGTATATACCGCGTGGCCCATTCCGTAAAGCTTGCCCGAGCGGTCTCCCGCCTCTTTGAGGAGTATCTTTCTGATCATATCTCTTACCTCGCCCTCGTCCTTCCAGTTGCGGATATTGGCTTTGAGGTAATCGAGCTGTTCGAGGATCTTAAGGTTTGCGCCGCCGTGCAGGGGGCCTTTTAAAGCGCCTATCGCGGCGGAATATGCCGAGTAGGGGTCGGTTCCCGAAGACGTCAGCACCCGGCAGGCGAAAGCGGAGTTGTTACCGCCGCCGTGTTCGGCGTGAATCATCAGCATAAGGTCGAGGAGCTTGGCTTCTTCAAAGGTGAATTTTCTGTCGAATCTAAGAAGGGAGAGGATAGTTTCGGCGGTGCTCTCCTCGGGGCGCACCTGATGCATATACATTGTCTGAGAATCGTAGTAGCGGCGTTTTACCTGATAAGCCGAGGCGACGATCACCGGCAGCTTTGAAATTATTGATATCGCGGTAGAAAGCTCGTCTTCGGGGGATTTTGTCTCGGGAGACTGATCGTAAGAATAAAGGGCGAGGATCGATCTGCCGATCTTATTCATTATATCTCTTGACGGAGCCTTGAGCATCATATCCTCAAAGAATCCCTCGGGCAGTTCGCGGTTCATGGAGATAGCGGCGTTAAAGCGGCCGAGCTCTGCGCCGGTGGGGAGCTTGCCCATCAGCAAAAGATAGACTACCTCCTCGTAGCCGAAGCGGTCCTCGTTTTCTATGGAGGAAACGATGTCGTTGATGTTGTATCCGCGGTAGTAGAGTTCGCCCTCGATGTTTTGTTTTTCGCCCTCGTTCATAACGTAGCCGTGGACGTTGCAAATGTTGGTTATTCCGGCTACAACGCCGGTGCCGTCGGCGTTTCTGAGGCCCCTTTTGACGTCGTACTTCGTGTAGTATGACGGTTCAACGCGGTTGTTTTTTACAAGCGCGTCCGCGAGGGTCTTTCTGTATTGCTCGTCGATCCTGAGTCTCATGGCAAATCCTTTCGATGTAGGTCATTAGAGTGATTTCGTATATTTTAACATATAAAAGCCGGGCTGTCAACCGAATCTGCATAAAATATTCGCCAAAAATTCATTATTGACAAGATTTCGGCTGTACACCCTGCATAATTCGCTACAATTTGCAGGATTAAAAGCGGATTGGTCATTTTGGGCGGATAGTGGTTAGAGATTAGTTGTTAGTAGTCAGTAGTTAGCGGAGGGAGCAGCGGACGGGCGCCGGGCTGCGCGGAAGGTCAGGGCTTCGCAGCGCCCCTCCCCTCGAGGGGAGGGGCAGGGGGTGGGGTGACCGGATAGTAGTTAGAGATTAGTTGTTAGTAGTTAGTTAATGGGGTGCTGAAGGTAAAAGATAGTACAAATGTAAGCGAATACCTTTTACCCCGGGTGCGGAACTTGCTTGCAAGTTTGAGCTCGCAGTTCCCCTCCCCTCGAGGGGAGGGGGCAGGGGGTGGGGTGACTTAAATAGCATGAGAAAATTTCCGCAAGGAAATTTGCGAATACCTTTTTATAGTGTGTGGACGTGCGTTGTTTGGCTTTTCCGGGT
>CANRHA010000019.1 GCA_947630315.1 uncultured Clostridia bacterium | reverse complement strand
AAATCCGGGAAGCTGACGGAGGAGCGCAAGGTCGAGCTTGAAGCCCTCGGAATTAAGTGGGACGGCAACAAGGACCGCTGGCAGACCGGGTATGAGCACGCGAAAGCATATTATAAGGAATATGGCAGCTTGAACGTTCCGCAAGACTACATTTGCGGCGACGGATATACGCTGAATAACTGGATTGCCGCTCAGAGAAAGGCATATAAAAACGGAAAATTGACCGACGAACGGATAACATCATTAAATAAAATTGGCATGGTCTGGAACCAAAACGACAGCAAGTGGGATAATGGGTTTAGATACGCCGCAAATTACTGCAAGCATGGCGGGGGATTGCCGATTCCGCAGACATTTATAACGCAGGACGGCTACCCGCTCGGCGAGTGGGTGAGGTCGCAGAAAAGGCGCTATCGCAGCGGCAGGCTGGAATCCGAAAAAGTCCGCAAACTGGCAGAAATAGGGGTCAGGCTGGACGGGAATCCGGGATAACCAAAAAATTCGTCTGAATGACGAGGTGAGAAAATGAGAGAAAAAGTGAAAAAGGGCTTCGAGCATTGGCACGTTGTGACAGTGTATTTGATGATTTACGACGCAATAGCTATAAACCTGTCGTATTTCCTCGCGCTCTGGCTGAGGTTTGATTGCCAGTATACCGCAATTCCGCGCGATTATTTTGATTCATTCCTGAAATTCGCGCCGATCTACACAATATTCAGCCTTGTTATCTTTTGGCTGCTGAGAATGTACAAGTCGATCTGGCGGTTTGCAAGCTACACTGAGCTTTTACGCATCACCGCCTCTACTGCAATAACCACAGTTTTCCACGGCGTTTTCATCACTGTCATCTTCGGCAGAATGCCTATAAGCTACTACCTTATCGGCGCGGTGATTCAGTTCATTCTTGTACTTGCGGTGCGATTCTCTTATCGCTTTATCCTGTTCCAGCGTTCAATGTTCGAGAGCACGAAGGCGAAGTCCGACGCAAATATAATGATCATCGGCGCGGGAAATGCGGGGAGAATGATTATTCAAGACCTCATGAGAAGCAACCGCTCCGACGGAAATGTTGTGTGCATCATCGACGACAACCACAACAAGTGGGGTCGTTACATAGAAGGCGTGCCGGTCGTGGGAGGGCGTGACAGCATTCTCTCGGCGGTTGAAAAGTATAAAGTCAAGAAGATTTTCTTCGCGATTCCCTCCGCCCCCGCCGATGAGAAAAAGGAGATTCTGAATATCTGCCACGAAACCGGCTGCGAGCTTAAGTCGCTTCCGGGCATCTACCAAATTGCCAACGGCGAGGTCAATGTGACCGATCTTAAGGACGTCGCGATTGAGGATTTGCTGGGAAGAGAAATCATCAAACTTGACCTTGAACCAGTCTACAAAATGCTCACGGGTAAGACGGTCATGGTGACCGGCGGAGGCGGGTCAATCGGGTCTGAGCTGTGCCGCCAGATCGCGAGCCACAACCCGAAACAGTTAATCATATTCGACATTTACGAGAACAATGCATATGCCATACAGCAAGAATTACTGAGCAAATACCCGCATTTAAACTTAACCGTGTTGATCGGTTCGGTGCGCGACAGCGGCAGATTGCAGGACGTTTTCTCGACATATAAACCGCAGATTGTCTACCATGCTGCGGCTCACAAGCACGTTCCGCTGATGGAAGTTTCGCCATGCGAATCCATCAAAAATAATGCGATTGGAACATACAAAACCGCCTACGCCGCCATGCGCAACGGCTGTGAGAGATTTGTACTGATTTCAACCGACAAAGCCGTTAACCCAACTAACATTATGGGCGCGTCGAAGCGGCTTTGCGAGATGATAATCCAGACTTTCGACTATATGGTGAAGAACCATCGCGAGAACGAAATTCCGCCGCTCCATGCTCATCAGCCGGAGGACGGCTGGGCGCCGCATGATGATAAAAAGATAACTTCACATACAAGATTTTGTGCGGTCCGGTTTGGAAACGTGCTTGGCTCAAACGGCTCGGTGATCCCACTTTTCAAGCAACAAATTGCCCAGGGAGGGCCCGTGAAAGTCACCCACCCGGACATAATCCGCTACTTTATGCTGATCCCCGAAGCCGTCAGCCTTGTGCTTCAAGCGAGCGTGATGGGTAAGGGAAGCGAGATTTACGTCCTCGACATGGGCGAGCCGGTCAAGATCGACACGCTGGCGAGAAACCTCATAAGACTGTCAGGAAAAGTTCCCGATGTAGATATTAAAATTGAATACATCGGCTTGCGCCCGGGCGAAAAATTATATGAGGAAAAGTTAATGGCGGAAGAGGGCTTAAAGACCACGGATAACAAGAAAATCCACATAGGACAACCCATTCCGTTTGAATATGACAGCTTTATTGAGGACTTAAAGAGGCTGATGGAAGCAGCGTATAATGAAGATGAGGCAGAGGTATATGAACGCACAAAGGACGTAGTTACGACGTTTCATCCCACTAATGACAAAAGCAGAAAACTGCAAACGATAGCATAAAAGAAGGTAACATGATTGATTAAACCGTTTGAGAAAAAAGTCTGGCTTTCGAGCCCGACGATGCATGGCGAGGAATTAGAATACGTCAAAAAGGCGTATGAAACAAACTGGATGTCCACCGTCGGAGAGAACATCAACGAGGTCGAGCGGCAGATAGCCGAAAAGGTCGGCTGCAAGTATGCCGTGGCGCTTTCTGCGGGTACGGCGGCGCTTCACCTTTGCACCAAATTGGCGGGCGAAAAGCTCTATGGTATGCCGAAAACGAGCGAGGGTACGCTTCAGGGTCACAAGGTTTTTTGCACCGACATGACCTTCGACGCGACTGTCAATCCGATCGCCTACGAGAACGGCGAGGCGGTGTTCATTGATACCGAGTATGATACTTGGAATATGGACCCGAGGGCGCTTGAAAAGGCGTTTGAGATATATCCCGAAGTGAGGCTGGTGGTCGTCGCCCATCTCTACGGCACACCTGCAAAAATGGACGAGATACGGAAAATCTGCAAAGCCCACAACACTTTGATTATTGAGGACGCTGCGGAATCTCTGGGAGCGACTCTTAAAGGTCAGCAGACCGGCACTTTCGGGGACTACAACGCTATATCTTTCAACGGAAATAAAATAATCACCGGCTCGTCGGGAGGAATGTTCCTCACGGACAACAAGGCGGACGCCGAGAAAGTACGCAAATGGAGCACGCAAAGTCGCGAAAATGCGCCCTGGTACCAGCATGAGGAGATTGGCTACAACTACCGAATGTCCAACGTGATCGCCGGTGTCGTGCGCGGGCAGATACCTCACCTTGAGGAGCACATCGCGCAGAAAAAGGCAATTTACGAGCGCTACAAGGCGGGATTTAAGGGACTGCCCGTGACAATGAATCCTTACAGCCCCGACAGTGAACCGAACTTTTGGCTAAGTTGCTTGATTATACATCCGGAGGCGATGTGCAAACAGGTCAGGGGCGACAGCGAGGTGGCGTACATCAAAGAGCCAGGCAAGAGCTGTCCGACCGAAATCCTCGAAACGCTCGCGAGCTATAATGCCGAGGGCAGACCGATTTGGAAGCCGATGCATCTCCAGCCGATTTACCGGATTAACGCGTTTGTCACGAAAGACGGCAACGGCAGAGCGAACAGCAACGCATATATTGCGGGAGAGAAGCTGACCGATGTGGGAGCGGATATCTTTCAGAGGGGTTTGTGCCTGCCGAGCGATAATAAGATGATGGCGGAGGAACAGGACGCCGTAATTGAGATTATTAGGAAATGTTTTGAATAAAGAGGTTACATATGTATGCTAAATACGTTAAGCGACCGCTTGATTTTGTGCTGTCGCTGACCGCATTGATAATCCTTTCGCCGCTGCTGCTGATACTCACAATCGTCGGTGCGATTGCGATGAAAGGCAACCCGTTCTTTGTGCAGAAGCGCCCGGGGCGAATCAGCAAAAAGACCGGGCAGGAGAAGATTTTCAGCCTGATTAAGTTCAGAACGATGTCCAACGCCAAAGACAAGGACGGCAACCTGCTGCCGGATAAGGACAGGCTGAACGGATATGGCAGATTCCTGCGGTCAACGAGCCTCGACGAGCTGCCGGAGCTGGTGAATATTGTCAAGGGGGATATGGCGATTGTGGGACCGAGACCGCTGCTGGTGGAGTATCTGCCTTATTATACCGATGAGGAAAGAAAGAGACATACGGTCAGACCGGGGTTGACGGGACTGGCACAGGTGAATGGGAGAAATTCCGGCAGTTGGGAAGACACGTTTAAGCATGATTCAGATTATATAAATGGCATTTCTTTTATCGGGGATGTCAAAATCTTGCTGTTAACTGTTGGCAAGGTACTTAAGCGTTCGGATATTTTAATTGTTCCAAGTGACGGTTCGGGAAAGTTAAGCGTTCAACGAAGTAAAATAACTGCTATGTCTAAAAAAATAAGGATATATTAACTGAAACGAGGCAAAGCTATATGAATTTTAAAAAGAAACTTTTAATCTTAGGAAGCGATTTCTTCACACTCCAATGTGCCATAGAAGCTAAAAAAATGGGCGTGTATGTGATAACTTCGGATTTGATGAACTGGTCGCCCACAAAAGAAGCAAGTGATGAACAATGGATGGTAAGCACAAGAGATATAGACGGACTTTGCGAGAAGTGTATTGAAAATGGTGTTACGGCTGCAATCTGTGGTGCAAGCGATACAAATCTTGACTGTTTAAGAGAGCTGTGTAAAAGACTTAATTTCCCTTTGTATTGTTCTTCGGATATGGCTTGGCAAGCATCTCGAGATAAAAGTCTTTTTAAGAAGATGTGTTTGAAAAATAATGTTTCAGTGCCGCAACCTTACTATGTTTCCGAAAATCCGACCGAGGAAGAAATAAGTCAGATAAAGTTTCCGGTAGTCGTGAAGCCGGTTGACAATAGCGGAAACCGCGGTATGAGTTATTGCAATAACAAAGAAGAGCTGCGCAGTGCTATAGATTACGCAGTCGGAAAATCCAAAAAAGGAAAGTTTATAGTTGAGAGAAAGCTTGTCGGCGAGGATTACCATATAAATTATGCTGTCGCTAATGGCGAAATAAAGCTTGCCAGCTACGCGCAGCTGTTTCATAACCCGGATGGAGCTGCCAATATATATTCGTTTGAATATAATTCGCAAAAATATTATCAACAATATCTGGACGAAATCAATGACTCTTTGATTTCTACTTTTAAAGAGCTTGGCTGTTCAGATGGCATCGTGTGGGCAGATGTTATGCGCGATACGACTGATGGTAAGTTTTATGTTCTTGAAATGGGGTATCGGTTCCCATCTGCTTTGGCATCGTGTCATCTTTTAGAAAGTATTACCGGATTTAATGCTTGCAAGTGGATGGTTGAGTATGCGCTCAGCATACCGCATTCGTTGAATAATATAAAATCTGAAAACATAAGCTCGGAACTAAAACTTGGTTTTATTCACTTTTTCACTGTGAGAAGTGGTAAGATTGCAAAGATTGAGGGGTTAAATAAAATAAAAGAATTTAACAAAATATATGTTGACATGCCAAAGCGTGAAGGTTCGGAGATTATTGGAATGGCTCCGTTTGCCAACATTGCCTTTTTATGCGGAGATACTGAGCGCATGATCGAAAAGCTGAAATTTATAAACAACATTTTTAAAGTTTTTAATGAAGATGGTGAAGATATTCTGATTCATTTTATTGATTATGAGATTCTTAAGGATGATTATAAAAAATAATCTTAGCAAATTGATTTAGGATTTTATTTAATTAGTTTGTGGCTATTATTGAGGAGGAAGTATTTGATGAATAGCCGTTTCAAAAAAGTCATGTCCGCGGCGGATATTTTGGTAGTAGCCTTTGGAGCCATGATTGGCTGGGGCTGGGTAGTTTCATCCGGCAGGTGGATTCAGAATGCCGGTGTAATCGGTACAGTAGCTGGCTTTATTATCGGTGGTATAATGATATACTTCGTGGGAATGACTTATGCTGAACTGACTCCGGCGATGCCCAAAGTTGGGGGAGAGCACGTCTTCAGTTATAAGGCGTTTGGCCCTACGGGTTCGTTTATTTGCACTTGGGCACTTATTTTGAGCTATATCGGGGTCGTCTGTTTTGAAGTGGTTTCTTTGCCGACAATCGTGCAGTACATATTTCCGGCTTTTTCAAAAGGATATATGTATACTATAGCGGGTTCAGAGGTCTATGTGACCGGTGTGGTTATTGCCGCCGTGTTTACTATCGGAATAATCATAATCAATATTTTAGGGATCAAAGCGGCATCAATTTTTCAGACAATACTTACTGTAACTATTGCAGGCGTCGGGATAATTCTTGTTGTTGCGTCAGCAATTAACGGAGAGCCTTCCAATCTTAATGATCAAATAATAATTGGCGAGGGGGCCGGCTCTATAAAGAATATTCTCTCAGTTGCCGTTGTAGCGCCGTTTTTCCTTTTTGGATTTGACGTAATTCCACAAGTGGCAGAGGAAATAAACATACCGCTTAAAAAGGTGGCAAGAGTGCTTCTTTTGTCTATTATTTGTGCAGTTTGTTTTTACGGATTGGTTGTCTTTGCGGTTGGATATGCTCTTAACTCGGTTGAAATAGCAGACGCTATGCAGGGAGCAGGCCTCGTTGCTGCAACTGCTATGGAAAAAGTATTTAACAGTACTGTTATGGCGAAGGTTCTGATAATCGGCGGACTTTGCGGAGTAATAACAAGTTGGAATTCATTTTTGATTGGCGGCAGCCGTGCGATATTCTCTATGGCTGAATCAAAAATGATCCCTGGAAGATTTGCGGCTTTGAATGAAAAACATAAAACACCCGTGAATGCTCTTTTGCTGATAGGAGTTCTCTCCTTTGCAGCTCCATTCTTCGGCAGAACCATGCTTGTTTGGATTTCCGATGCGGCCAGTTTTGCCTGCTGCTTGGCATATTGCATGGTATCAATGTCGTTTTTGATTTTGCGTAAGAAGGAACCGGATATGGATAGACCTTATAAGGTCAAGCATTACAAATTTGTTGGAATTACAGCTACGGTTTTGTCTGGATTTATGGTTGCAATGTATCTTATACCCGGCTCCGGCAGCACATTAACAGTGCAAGAGTTTGTAATTGTCGGTGGTTGGACGTTACTGGGAACAGTGTTTTACAGTATGTGTAAAGTTAAATATAAAAATGAGTTTGGGAAAATGGATGATTAAAAACGTTGGCATTATATTATATAGAAAATAATTTTTGATTTATTCGGAAAGCACGATTTATATGAAAACAATCCTGATTACCGGTATCGGCGGGCTTACGCCGCGGTCGATTGCCAAAAGGATTCGCAGCAATCACCCCGATTACAGAATTATTGGCTGCGATGTTGATAAAAAAGCGATGGGTTTTTATATGCTTGATCTCGTGGATGAGCATTTTATAGCACCGCGCTGCGACAGTCCGGAGTATTTTCCTTGGCTTAAAAGGCTTGTAAAAATCAAAGGGATAGATTATGCGTTTGTCCAGCCAGAGAGTGAAATAGTTGCATGGGGAGAATATTTTGAGAAAAACGGCAGATATCCGTGCCCCGTGTTTATGGGCTGCAAGCTTCTTTCGGAATCATTACGAGATAAATCCATCATGGCTGAGCTGCTTAAAGACACCGATTTTATTCCGAGGACAATTAAGGTTACGCAGGACAATCCCCGGTATGAAGATGTCGAAAAAATAATAGGGTTTCCTTGCTGGATTCGCGCAACTGAGGGCACCGGAGGGCTTGGTTCTTTGAAGCTTGACGATATAAGCAGCTATAAAAGCTGGCTGTTCATCAATTCCGGAATACAGGAATTTACTGTATCGGAATTCCTGACCGGACGTCACCTTGCAAATCAAATGCTTTATTATAACGGTGAGTACATAAAGGGTGCAGCCTTGGAATGCGCCGAGTACGTAATGGCAAATACCGCACCCTCGCACGTTACCGGGAACACCCATTTTGGAAGATTTCTCAATGAAGACAAAATAAACGCCTTTTGCGACGACTGTATTAAGTATCTCGAGAAAAAGCTCGGCGTGCCGGCGCACGGCATTCTTTCCTTTGATTTAAAGGAAGATTCAAAAGGAAACCTGAAAGTTACCGAGGTAAATATACGTCATATGGCTTATACGGGAGTTATGGCTCAGGTCGGCTTTGATTTGATAGAAGACACGATCAGGATCATGGAAGACGGCGACTGCCACGGTGTTGAAAGAGATCGGTTCCATCATTATGATAAGCCGTATGTGTTTTTGCGCGATGTCGATGTGGAGCCTATCGTTTTGGAAAGCGAAGAGGTTTTTGAATTCTCTGACGGAATATTAAAGGAGGAAGAATGATGTTCGGAGATTGGATAAGAAGATTCGGCTTCTGGACGCTGGATTTTCTGAGAGGCGGAGATATTCGCCGAAATTATAAGGAAATCAAATTCTGCCTTGAAAATAAGAATCTGAACACTCAGCAGCTTTCCAAGCTTTTGAATCATGCGGTATCAACAACCGAATTTTATAAGAACTATGATCCTAAAGACATAACCAGCTTCCCGATCATCACAAAAGCCGAAATCAAGAATAATTGGGACGAAATGTATTCATCGGAATACAAGGGCAAACCCGTGCATCATATGTCCACAAGCGGCTCTACCGGCACGCCTTTTGTGATGGACTGGGATATGGGGAAAAGAAAAAGGCAGCTTGCGGAGCTTATTTATTTAGACGAGCTGGCGGGTCAGAAGCTCGGGCAGCCGTTTATCTTTTTCAGAGTGTGGACTGAAAGGAATAAAAAATCAAAACTTGAACAGTTTATGCAAAATCTTACTCCCATTGATATTTTGCATCTTGACGATAATTCTCTTGAGGAAATCCGTCAGAGGTTAAAGAGAAAGCCTTATATTAACGCTTGCCTTGCATATGCATCTACCTTTGAATATCTTGCAAAATATCTCCATTCAAAGGGAGATACGCCGGATATGTTTCACATTTCCACATTTATCACCGGTTCCGAAGTGCTGAGCATGGAAATGAAAAAGCTCATTAAGGACACCGTCGGCTGCAAGATCATAGACAGCTATGCCAATGAGGAAAACGGATTTGTCGCACAGACCGAAGATATGTCGGATATGTTTAATGTCAACACTTCCGGATTCTTTGTTGAGCTTCTTAAGCCGGATAAGGACGAGCCGTGCGAAATGGGCGAACTCGGGCGAATAGTTCTGACCGATTTGTACAGTTTTGCCGTTCCTCTGATTCGCTACGATACCGGAGATATGGCTATAAAGGCGGAGGAAAAAGACGGCTGGGTCACGGTTATGAAAACCATTCAGGGCAGAAGAGTAGACGCAATATATGACACTAAGGGAAGCAGGTTGACCCCTCACACTTGGTCGGTATATATGTGGAAATTCGACAAATTGAAACAATATCAGTTTATTCAGGACGGAGCAAAGACTTACACGTTGAAGGTCAATGGCGCAGAGGGTATTTATTCCGACGAAGAATTAACTTCCCATCTTAAATCCGTTTTAGGTGAAGACGCAAATGTCACCATCGAACACGTTGCCGGAATACCTGCTCTGGCTTCGGGAAAGTTTAAGAAAACCGTGTGCAATTATGTCTATGACAGCAGGGATTATGAGAACTGAATCAAACATTGACTGAGAAAGAGATGATAAATATGTCTGAGGTTATAAAAAATTTTCGCAGTGACGTAAAGGACATAGCTAAAAAATATCACAGACCGTCATTCGTGTTCTGGGGACAGGCGTTTTGGTATTTTGTACGGTACGGAGCCAGCCCGAATGATTATATCCGCTATGAATTTTATTTGAAAAACGGCAGAGGCGTGAATGAGTATATTACCGCATTGCGCCACAAAAAGATAGTTAAAATCATGAATAATAACAACGGCGGAGAATTGAAGGACGATAAGTACGAAACAAATCGAAAATTCAGTGCCTATATTTCAAGGGATTGGGTAAAGGTTGACAGCAATTCGGATATAGACGAGCTTGTCCGCTTTATAGATTCACATGACGCGATTGTAGTTAAGCCTCTCAGCCTCAGCGGCGGTAAGGGAATCAAAAAGTATGAATGCAATTCTATTTCCGATAAACATGGGCTTGTCAAGGAACTCATGTCGGGAGAGTTCTTGATCGAGGAAGTGGTAAAACAGCATGAAGAAATGAACGCATTTAATCCGTACAGCGTCAACACTCTTAGGATATATACCCTTTGTGATGTGCAAGGGGGGGGTAATGATCATGGACGCATTTGTACGAATGGCAACCCGAAACGTTGCAGTTGATAACTTTCATTCGGGAGGATGCGCCGCTGAAATTGATATCAAGACAGGTCTCGTAATTTCCCCCGCCGGCGACGCAAAGCTGAATTATTACATAACATCACCTGTTACGCACGAGACCATTGTTGGTCGAGCCATCCCGTCATGGGAAAAAGTGAAGGCAATTTGTGAGGAGATTGCAAAGGAACTCTACAAAGAAGGAAAGCGATACATGGCTTTTGACATTGCCATACTGCAAAATGGTCAGCCGGAGCTTATTGAGGTCAATCTGTTTGGCGGACCGTGGATGCGGCAGCTAAATGGCTGCAGACCTCATGGAAAATATAGGGAAATCAAAAAATATCTCTGAAGCAAAAGGAAATAAACAGAAAGAACGGAAGTGTAATAAAGTGAACGAAGCAATCAGCCGCTTTCGGCAGGAAGTCAAGGAATTAAGTAAATATTATCATCGCCCGGCAATAACTTTTTGGGCTCAGGAATTATGGTTTTTGCTCAGATACGGATCAACATTTCATGACTACATCAGATACGAATTTTATAACAAAAACGGCAGAGGCGTGAACGAGTACATTACTGGACGAAGACATATAAAACTTTATCGCGCTTTGAACCAAAACAAAGACGGAAGCAAAGCTATGAGGGATAAGCACGTCATAAACAGAACATTTAGCAAATATATCTCCAGAAAATGGCTCTGTGTAAATTCATCTTCACATCGCGAGGAAGTAATTGCATTTATCAATCAATTTGACGAAATCATGGTTAAACCGCCACATTTGGAAGGCGGGCAGGGGATCAAGAAATATCGGTGCAATGAAATCAGCGACCTGTCGCAGTTTGTTGACGAGTTGAAAAAAGACGAGTTTCTGATAGAAGAAGTTGTTAAGCAGCATAAGGAAATGGCGGCATTAAATCCATATAGTGTTAACACTATACGCGTCAATACCCTCTGTGACGTGCGGGGGGGGTAACTATTGCTGATGCTTTCTTGCGCTTGGCCACAAAACAAATAGCTGTTGATAATTTCCATTCGGGCGGTTGTGCCGCAGAAGTTGATATTGAAACCGGTATTGTCGTATCTCCTGCTATGAATCTTAATAAAGATAATATCTATATTTTATCGCCTGTTACAGGAGAAATCATTGTCGGAAAAAAGATACCTTCTTGGAACAAGATAAAAGAAATTTGCATTGAGATGGCCAAAGAGTTGTTTGAAGATCATAAGAGATATGCGGCCTTTGATATTGCCATAAAGGAAGACGGAGTACCTGAGCTGATTGAGATCAACTGGTTTGGAGATCCTACGATCAGGCAGATCATAGGTTGCAGACCTCGCGGAAAATATAAGGAAATTAAAAAGTATCTGAAGAATTGATATATCAGCCTGCGCAACAGTTAAAAAATTTAAGTGAAATAATTCAAAATCAGATTGGAGGATATTATGGAATACATAACACTAAATAATGGCGTGAAGATGCCGCAGGTAGGGTTAGGAACATTTTTGATACCTAAGCAGGAAATTGAACGTACGATCATTACTGCATACGATATGGGGTACAGAATGTTTGATACGGCATGGAGATATTACAATGAAGCAGATATAGCAAGAGCATTAAAAAATCACGGAGTAAACCGTGAAGATGTTTTCATTACAACAAAATTGAATGTAGACGCACTTTATTTTGGAGGATATAAAGGCGGAATAAAATATTTTACCAATATTCCGCGCAGATCAATCAAAAGCGCGATCGAGGAGTCTTTTAAAAATTTACAGACAGAGTATATTGATCTATTCCTAATTCATGCGCCGTTTCATCCATTCATGAAGATGTGGAAGGCATTAGAAGGATTTTACAAGGAAGGACGGATAAGAGCAATTGGTGTCTCCAATTTCCTTCAGCCGCATATTGAAGCTTTAGGAGATATTTCCGATGTAGTGCCCGCCGTCAACCAGTTCGAGATCAGCCCTCTGAATGTTCAGGAAGGTTTGGTCAAATATTGCCATGACAATGGCATTGCTGTAACGGCGCAGTCTACATTCAGCCATTATCGTTCTAACGAGCCGAGAACGGAGATCATAAATAATCCAATTATCGCTAAAATTGCAGAAGCGCATGGAAAGAGCACGGTTCAGGTCGTCCTGAGATGGATGGTCCAGAGGAATATCATTGTTATCCCAAAAACTTGGGATGAATCCAAATTGCTTGAAAACATCTCCATATTCGATTTCAGTCTGACGCAGGAAGAAATGCAGAGAATCAGTTCTTTAGACAAAGGCGTATTCTTGAATTACAACTCATATCCATCGCAAATAGGGTTGCCAAAAAAATATAGGCAATGGGAAGGCTTTGACAATCCGAATAATTATCCTGAGTGGTATTTTAATCGACCCAAATGGATGAGAAAATTACTCGGTAAAAAGGTGTGGACAGATGAACCACAGGGTGGCAAGAAATGAGCATTGCGAATTTCTAAGGTGATGTATTGTGAAGAATAACAACGGTACGGAAAATATAGGAAAATCAAAAAATATCTCTGAAGCCAATATGATATTAGTGAATTCTTTACCTAAGTACAGGGCTTGATGTTAGTAGCTTAATTAGGCAAACTGAGGTTTCGTAAATTGATTGTTAGAAAGTAATTAAAAACTATTGTAAGGTGAATAACATGAAAATATTAATAATTGCGCATTTTTGCAGTATCTTTTATAAAACTAATAATAGACTAAATTACATTGCTGGTATGTTGTCAGACAATAATAAAATTGAAATAATTACGACTGAGTTTGATCATGGTACAAAAAAGGCTCGAGAACATTTTTCAGAGAATCTTCCGTATAAAGTTACCTTTTTGCATGAACCCGGCTATTCAAAGAATGTTTGTCTAAAACGCTTTTATAGTCACTTTAAATGGGGACTACAGGTTCGTAAATATCTGAAATCAATTGAAAAACCCGATGTTGTTTATTGCGCTGTGCCATCGTTAACAGGGCCTTACTTTGCGGCTAAATATTGTGAAAAGTATAATATAAAGTTTATTATTGACGTTCAGGATTTATGGCCGGAAGCTTTTAAAATGGTATTTAATATTCCGGTTTTGTCTCCTTTGATTTTTTCTCCGTTTAAATTTCTTGCTAACGGAATTTATAAACGAGCTGATGAAATTGTCGCTGTATCAGATACATATGCAACGCGGGCATTGAAGGCCAACAAAAAATGTAAAGAAACGCATACGGTTTTTCTTGGAACAAACTTAAACACCTTCGACAGCAATGTGGCGGCTAATCGCATTGAGAAGCAGGACGATAATTTAAAAATAGGGTACTGTGGAGCACTCGGCAACAGTTATGATCTTACCTGCGTAATGGACGCACTTAAATTAATCAAAAATCAAGGACTGAAAGCACCGCAATTTATTGTACTTGGCGATGGCCATGATCCGCAGTATAATATGACCAGAGATAATGTAAAGAGATGAAATCATACG
>CANRHA010000018.1 GCA_947630315.1 uncultured Clostridia bacterium | reverse complement strand
CCCACAGGGCGGGGGTTGAGGGCGCGGATCCCTCCTCGCTCCCCGCCCATGTCAGCCGCACTCTGTTCCACTCGCCCTCAGTGGAGCGCTCTAACATCTATCCTCTAACACCTATCTTCTAACTTCCGCCAGTTCGCCTGTCGCCTTCTACATTCCCGCCCCGGAAATTTTGGCGAAAATTCACAAAAATTGTACATAAAAAATTTCAACTCGGGGGGGGGTATTGACAAAAGTGCACAATAGTGTATAATATAGTTAATGTATCACCCTGTGCAGTCTGCTCAGTCGCAGATACACGGGTCTGTAAATCTTTTATTCGGAGGGCGCCGAAATGGCATATATGCGTCTTGGTGATCTGCTTAAATCGGCAGGTCTGATTGATGAAGAACAGCTTCAAAAGGCTCTTGAAATTCAGAAAACTACCAAGAAGCGCCTCGGCACCGTACTTATCGAATCCGGCTTTATAACCGAACAGCAGTTTATCGATACCATGGCGCTCCAGCTCGGTATAAATTATGTCGATCTCACAAAGATCACCATACCTACCGACATGGCCCGGATACTCCCGAAAAACATAGCCAAAAAACACGGCGTCGTGCCGATAAAGGTCGTTAAAGACGAGCTTGTTCTGGCGATGTCCGACCCGATGAACTTCGTTGCCCTTGAGGAGGTAAGAACCGCGACCCGAAAGAGGGTCTCGCCGGTTATCGCCCAGGCGACGGCCGTTGACCGCGCTATAGCTACCCTTTACGGAAATGAGGGCGCGGCAAGGGCTATTGAGGATATGCGCAGCGAGGGCGGCGCGGCGGTAGTCCAGATATCCAACAGCGCTCAGGAGATCGTTGATGAGGGCGGGGCGACCGCTCCTACCGTAAGGCTTGTAAACTCGATTATAGAGCGCGGCGTAACGGAACGCGCTTCGGATATACATATGGAGCCGCGGGCCGGCGATATGGTAGTAAGAATGAGGATCGACGGCGTTTTAAGGCAGATCCTTACCGTTCCCCGCGATCTCATGGGTTCGGTCATATCAAGAATAAAGGTAATGTCAAACCTCGACCTTACCGAACGCAGAGCGCCTCAGGACGGCCGCGCTAACGTAAGGGTAAGGGGAACCGAAATAGACCTCCGTATTTCAACGCTGCCGACGATTTACGGCGAAAAGATAACTATCCGTATCTTAAATAAAAGCGCTCAGCTTCGCAGCGCGGATTCCCTCGGACTCATGGGAGAGGATCTTGAAAAATATAATTTACTGATGAACAATTCCGACGGCATGGTAATAATAGTCGGTCCTACCGGCTCGGGCAAGTCCTCTACCATGTACACGATGATAGGTTCGCTTAACACCCCCGAGGTCAACCTTGTAACCCTTGAAGACCCGGTAGAATACGACATCGACGGCGTAAACCAGGTCCAGATAAACGATAAGGTGGGCATGACCTTTGCGGGCGGCCTGCGTTCTATCCTGCGTCAGGACCCCGACATCATAGCCGTTGGCGAAATACGCGACGGCGAGACCGCCGAGATCGCCCTCAGAGCAGCCATCACCGGACACCTTGTCCTTTCAACGCTTCATACGAACAGCGCCATATCGCTGCTCGACCGACTTCTTGATATAGGCTGCGAGCCCTACCTTATTGCCGAGGCTTTAAAGGGAGTCATCTCCCAGAGACTCGTCAGAAGGATATGCCCCGACTGCAAGACCGAATACATCGCCGACGAGGACGAACTGATGAGAATGGGCCTCCCGCCGGACAGCAAGGACGTCAAGATATATAAGGGCAAGGGCTGCCCCAACTGCTTCCACACCGGCTACCACGGCCGAATCGCCGTTTTCGAGATACTCGTAATGAGCCGCAGGACCAAGAGAATGGTTGCCGAAAACGTTCCGCGCGCCGAGCTTATGGAGGAATTTGTAAAAGAGGGGCATTACCGCTCCCTTAAGGACGGCGCCCGCGACCTTGTTCTCAGAGGCGTGACCACCGTTTCCGAGATGACGAGGATACTAAACGCCGTTGAAACAGACTGATAAACCGCTTCAGGAGGAGCCATGACAGATTTAACCAAAGTAATTCAGGATTCACGGGCCAGACGCGCCTCGGATATCCATATAGTAAGGGGCCTCCCGATAAGAATAAGAGTAGACGGCGATCTTCAGGATTACGACGGCTATGTTCTGACCGATGAGGATTGTGAGAACTACGCCCGCGAAATGGCGGGGCATGAGTACCGGAAGATAGAGAAAATGGGCGAGCTTGACCTTGCCATAACCTTTGACGGCGGTATAAGATGCCGTATCAACATATTCAGGCAGAGGGGCGCAGTTTCGAGCGCGATACGCCTTTTGTCCGAAAAGATCCCAGATTTAGATTCCCTCGGGCTGCCTCCGGCGGTCCAGGGCTTCCCGGCGCTGAACAGGGGAATAGTTCTCGTGACCGGCGAGACCGGCTCGGGCAAATCTACGACCCTTGCCGCCCTTCTTGACCGCATAAACCACAACTACCCCAGCCATATCGTAACCCTTGAGGACCCTATTGAATACATATATAACCCCGATATGTGCACCATCAACCAGCGCGAAATAGGAACCGATACCGAGAGCTACGAGACCGGCCTGCGCGCAATACTCCGCGAGGACCCCGACGTAATACTAATAGGAGAAATGCGCGATCTGAACACCATAGAGACCGCCCTTACCGCTGCGGAGACAGGACACCTTGTATTCGCAACGCTCCATACAAATTCGGCGGCGGAGGCAATAGACCGCGTCGTGGACGTCTTTCCGGAGGGCAGACAGAGACAGATAAGGCTTCAGCTTTCAACTACCCTGATGGCGGTTTTGTCTCAGCAGCTTTTGCCGAGAAAAACCGGCGGAAGAGTCTGCGCCTGCGAGCTTATGATGGTAACGCCGGCAATACGGAACCTTATCCGCGAGGGAAAGACCCCGCAGATAATCAGCGCGATATCCACCTCGGCGGCCGAGGGCAGCATAACAATGGACAACGCGCTTATCCAGCTTTATAAAAACAAGACCATCTCGGCGGAAACCGCAAGGGGAGCCGCCAGGGATCCCGAATATGTAAAGAAGAACACCATGTACTGATATCCGAGGTGAGAGCATGACGACCTATAAATATAAGGCGCGTACCGCCGACGGTGCTCTTATCAGCGGGGTTATTGAGGCCTACAGCGAGTTTGAAGCCGTAGAACAGATCAAAAAAACCTGCACTATCGTCGAAAAGATCACCGAGGTTGACTCCAGCGAGAAAAAACACTTCGATATAAACGAGCCGCTTTGGGTAGAGGATAAAACCCTGTCGCTTACGGCTTCGCAGTTTTCAATAATGCTCAGGGCGGGAATTTCTATCGGCAGGGTAGTCGAACTTATCGCCGCACAGACCTCAGACCGCCTTATGAAACGTATTCTTACCGAATGCGCGGCAGACGTAAACGCCGGATATTCCCTTGCGCACAGCCTTGAAAAAAACGGCAAGAAGATCCCCTCGGCATTTATAGAAACCGTCCGCGCGGGCGAGGAATCGGGTACCTTGGAGCTTTGCTTCGACAGGCTTTCAAGCTATTACGAAAAAGCTTACAAGGTCAAAAAGAAGGTCCGCTCGGCACTTACTTACCCGGCGGTCGTAATACTTCTTTCGTTTGTTGTCGTCGGAATAGTAATGGTAGTGCTCGTGCCTACTATGCTCGAACTGTACGGAAATATGGGTCAGGATCTGCCGCTTATAACCCGTATACTTATAGCGATATCCGATTTCTTCGTAGGCTACTGGCCGTTCCTTATAGTCGGCGTAGTCGTGATCATAATAGCCTACAAGCTTTATAAAAAGACCCCTAACGGCGAGCTTAATGTCGATAAATTCAGACTTAAAATACCCGTTATAGGTAAAATAGGTATAATGAACTCCGCAAGCCAGTTTGCAAATACAGTATCTACCTTACTTACCGCCGGACTTCCGGCCTCGAGGGTATTAAGCATTGTAAGCCGAGTAGTCGATAACCGCGCGGTTGGAGTTACCTTAGAAAAGGCGGTAGTCGAGCTTGAAAGCGGAAAGAGCTTCGGAACCGTTTTAAAAGATAACGAATACCTGCCCGAAATGCTTGTCGAGATGGTATCGGTAGGCGAGGAATCGGGTTCGTTAGAGGAAACGATGGACACCATTGGCAGCTACTACGACGAAGAAGCCGTAGCCGCCTCGGATAAGGCGCTCGGAATGTTAGAGCCGCTGCTTACAATATTCCTCGGCGTTTTTGTAGGATTCATACTTTTGGCGGTATATCTGCCAATGTTCAATATGTACGGAGGAATAGCTGCTCAATGACAAAACGAGGCCGGCGCGGATACACCCGATTTGAGCTTATAAGCGTAATAATAATAGTTTTAATAGTAATAGCAATATTTATCCCGGTAGTACTTAACTTTTTTGAGACCCAGCGCCGCTCGCAGGACAGGCAAAAGGCGGTAAGAGCCGAGGATTTAGCGCGTCAGGAATATATGCTTTCGCATTACGACGGCGAGCCGGTAGTATATACGTTTTCGGGGCGGTCAGAGGTTTTGATGATAGTTTCACACGCCGCTTTAGACCCCGAGACCAAAGATTTTTCCGAAATTGAGCTGCCGAAAAAAGACGCCTTTAACGACGGCGGAAACAAAGCCTTCGGCGAGCTTGCAAAAGCCGATTCGAGGGCGGTAGGCGAAACCGAGCTTTATGTAGTTGTAACCGGCGACGGCGAGGTTTTATACAACTCATGGCTTGAAATTTTATTGAACAACGGTTAGAATTACTCGCTGCAACCCGCGGGTTTTCTGATAAATATTTTATTCTGAAAGGAAGATTTCATTCATGAAAAGGCTTAACAAAAAGGGCTTCACCCTTGCTGAGCTTCTGATCGTTATCGCTATCATCGCGATTTTGATTGCGATTGCGATTCCGGCGTTCGGCGGACAGCTCGAAAACGCTCGTCTCCAGACAGACCATGCGAACATTCGTTCTGCTTACGCTATTGCTCAGGTAGCTAACCTCAATGGCGGTATCACGAAAGACGATGGAAGTATTGACACTGATGACAGCAAAGTGTATGTCTTCTGCAAAGACGGTAGCATAGTTGTTAATTCGACTTCGGTTACCAATGCATATGAGTGCCTTACTGACGGCGACGACAGCGGAGCAAAGGAAAAGTGCGCTTCTTCTGCCGGCTGCCTCTCTAGTAGTTTCACTCATGCTGCTAAGGCAAAACTTTACATCAGGTATGACGGAACTTCTGACTGGATTCTCTCTGACTCTGCTTCATAATCTTATTTAAGTTTATTTTGGAGGAACTAAACTATGAAAAGAAATAATAAGGGTTTTACCCTTGCGGAATTGCTGATAGTTATCGCTATTATCGCTATCCTCATCGCAATCGCTATCCCGGTATTCGCCGGACAGCTTGAGAACGCAAGACTTCAGACCGACCATGCGAATATTCGTAACTGCTATGCTCTTGCTCAGGTTGCTAACCTTGAGGGCGGCATAACCAAAGACGACGGCACCTTAGATTCCACTACTGCCGCTTTCTACTTCCAGAAAGACGGAAGTCTTGCTACTACCTCTGGCACTAATGATTACAAACTTATGACAACCGGCGACGAGACCGGTACAAAGTGCGCCACTTCTGCCGCCTGTGGAACTGGCGAGTTTTCACACACTAAGGGCGAAGGAATTGTTATTAAGGTTGCTACCGGCGCTGCTCCTTCTGGCATGGCTAAAGGCACTTACTATCTTGCCAACTCATAACACTAACCTACCTATCTTTAACGTGCACGTTTAATTAAACCCAAATATTTTCCCCGGGCCTCGTTGGGTTGCGGCCCGGGGCTTCCCCGCGGAAGCGGGGGCGAGTAGAATACAGACGGTCAGACAGTCAGAAATCAGATGAGCGCGGCTCAACAAAGTCGGGCTGCGGCAAAAGCGGTTAAAACGGCTTCTGTTCTCTGATAATCTCAATTCTGTTTTCTATTAGCCCCTACTTCCGACTAAGCGCATATAAGGGCTGTAAAATTATGTCTGTTTTTTTGTTTAACCCGTTAATGAGCGGTTACCTTTTGATCTTAATATTTTTTATAGGCGCTTGTATGGGCAGCTTTATAAACTGCGCGCAAATTCGCCTAAGCTCCCGTTCCGGCTCAATTTTCGGGCGGTCGGAGTGCCCCTCCTGCGGCCACCGGCTCGGGGTGCTCGATCTTATTCCCGTTCTGAGCTGGATTTTTTTAGGAGGAAAATGCCGCTACTGTAAAGCTAAAATTTCGGCGCGCTATTTAGCTGTCGAGGTTATCTTCGGGCTGGCTTATGCCGGGCTTTTGGCGCGGTTCGGGCTTTCGCTTTTAACTCTTGAATATATAATTCTGTTTACCGTTATTTTGGCCGAGGCTTTATCAGACATTTCTACCCTAACCGTTCCCGATCGGCTTCATATTGCTGCCTGCGCGGTATTTTTAGTATTTTTGCCCGCTCATGATAATTTATTAAACCGGCTTTTTTCGGGTATTTTGGGCGCGGTAATATATGGCGCTGCGCTTTTGGTTTTATCTTTAATTGCCGATAAGATCTATAAAAAAGACACCCTCGGCGGCGCTGATATTAAGCTTGTTGCCGTTTTAGGATTATTCTTCGGCCCGGTAAGAATGCTGTTGGTTTTAATTTTAAGCTCGGTTTTGGGCCTTTTAGCTGCGCTTATCTTTAAGGCCGGTCTCGGTAAAGAGTTCCCCTTTATTCCCTCAATAACCCTTGCGGCCTATATTTGCGCTCTTTTTGCCGATCCGATCATAAACTGGTATTTAGGGCTTTTCAGCCTCGGGCATATCCATTGATCACTGGAGGTAAACTATGGGAAAGAAAACAGCCGGATTTGATATTGGCAGCCATGCCGTCCATATAGCTTTAGCGACCAAAAAGGGTATAAAGCGGGTCCATTCCGAACCGCTTCCCGAGGGTGCGGTACGCGAGGGGCGTATCGTATCTTACGAAGCCATGGGCGATTTTATAAAGCAGACCTGCAAAAAGCAAAAAATCCGTTTTGATGACGCCGCGGTAATTTTGCCTGCTTCGCTGTGTTTTTGCCGCCGGTTGAATATGCCGGTAATGACCCACGAGCAGCTCACGGTAAATCTGCCCTACGAGTTCAGAGACTTTATAACCTCTGAAAAAGAGGCGTATTTCTACGACTACGCTATCCTCCGCACGATAAATGACGCCGACAACAAGCCTATTGAGCTTGACGCGATGGCGGCGGCGGCGCTTAAAACCACTATTGCCGATTACAAGGGAATGTTCCGTCGGGCGGGTATAAAGCTGCGCACGGCCATACCGGTAGAGATGGCGTATGTAAATCTTCTTATGCGTAGCCCCGAGGGCCACTGTCACTGTATAATAGATATCGGCCACACCGCGGTAAGGCTTTATATGTACAACGGAAACAGGTATGAATCGTCGCATCTTGTTGATTACGGCTGTTCGGCCATGGACAATATAATAGCCGAGGCTCTGCATGTCGATCCGTTTATAGCTTCGTCATACCGCGAGGCGAACCATGACGGCTGTCAATCTCTGCCCGAATGCGAGGCGCTGTATCAGAGTCTTGCGGTAGAGGTACAGAGGGCGGTGCATTTCTTCCGCTACAATAATCCCGATATCGAGCTTGAGCATATTCATATAACGGGCGGCGGCGCGGAGATACTGCCCCTGCGCGAAACTCTTGAAAATACGCTGTCGATCCCGATATATGACGCCACCGAGCTTTTGAACGTTAAGGGCGCCGACGCCGATTTCGGCCTTGCCGCAGCGGGCGCGGCTTTGCAGTAAGGAGGTGTCGGCATGAGTGAGAAAAAAGAAAAACAGGTAAAACAGGCAAAGAAGATCAAGATCCCGAATAAGCAGACCCTCAACCTGGTGGTAAAGGTAAAGACCCTCGCCCACCCGACAAGGCTTATCCCGATACTGATACTCATATTCTTAGCCGCGGCGCTCTTTGCGCAGTTTGCGGTAATACGCAGATTCAACCAGGTAAAACAGGCCGAGGCCGAGCTTGCCGAAATGCAGAACCTCTTAGAGGCCACCGAGCAGGCTTATAAAGATTACGACGACGTAGAGCTTGAATACAATAAGTACACCTACGAGAACTTCGACCGCACGCTCTTTGACAGGATAGAGATCCTCGATATGATACAGCGCAGACTCTTCCCGGCGTGCACCGTTCAGAGCCTCAGCATAAGCCACAACACCTCGACCAACAACGATATACTTTCGCTTACCGTTACCGGCCCTACGCTCGAGGAGACCTACGCTTTGGCGGAATCGATAATGAGCGAGCCGATGGTTGACGACGTTTATATTTCTTCATACGTCGACGGAAGCTCTAACGGCAGCTCCTCGGCTGAGACCCCCCAGAGCACCGTTACTATGACCATAACCCTCATCGACGCCACGACCCTTCAGGCCAAGCTTGACGCCATGCAGCAGGCCGCGGGAATACTTGCCGGCGCCAACGCAGGCATTCAAAGCGGCGATGTTGCAGACCAAAACGCTGATGTAACAGACCAAAACGGCGACATGGCGGACCAACAGGACGGAAACGGAGGTGCGCAGTAATGCTGATGCACAGTTTTACAAAGCGCGAAAAGGTGATACTGATAATACTCGCCGTTGCGTGCCTAATAGGATTCTACTTTTTGGCGGTCCATTACCCGGTAAAGACCCGCCTCGAGGAGATAGCTATAGAAAAATCTCTTGTAGACGAGCAGCAGATGCTTGCCGACGCAAAATTTGCGAACTATACAAAGATGAAAAATGAGCTCGAGGAGATAAAGCAGCTTCCCGAAAACGAGCTGACCTTTATGCCCGAGTTTGACAACAAGCAGACGCTTATCTACTACTTTAACAACGTTTTTGCGGATACCGCGCCTAACCTCCAGTTTTCAAACGCAAAGTTCGAGGGCAGGATAGCTTCAAGGACGGTAAGCTTTAACTTCAACGCGGACAACTGGGAGGCGGCGAAATCCACCCTTAGCCTATTGACCGGAACCGGGTTCCGCTGCTCGATGCAGAATCTTACAATATCGCCCGACGCGGGAGACATTTCGAGCAACTCGCTGAAGGTATCGGGAAACATTGAATTTTACGAGCTTGTAAACTGAGATATTTATTGATCGATATATCTTAAGAATGAGGGGTCATCTCATGAAACTGCTTAGAAGACAGAAAGGAAAAAAGGGCTTCACGCTTGTCGAAATGATGATAGTGGTTGCAATACTGATCGTCATCATGTCGTTTGCCGTGCCCTCCGTTGTGTCGTATACAAAGAGAATAAACTTAAAGGAGCTTGACGATTCGGCGCGATCTATCTACATGGCCGCGCAGAACCGCCTTATGACCCTGCGCTCTTCCGGCGCGGAGCTCGACTTTTACGGAGCAGTATATGTTGATGAGGCTGATATCCCCGAGATCTTCAAAAAAGAAGCATACGACAGCGACGGCAACCTTATGGTAGACGAGAGCGGCAACGTCATGTACGACGTATACGCGGACGCCAAGTTCAGCTATATAAAATCGGAGGATATAAAAGCCTTCAACAGCGGCGCCGAGGGAAATGAAAACCTCAGCATAGTGAACCTCAGTTCAATAGAAAGCCAGCTTTACGAGAACGATTTCATCATCGAGTACGACGCGACCACCGGCTTTGTTTTCGGCGTATTCTATGCCGAGGACGACGAATCGCTGGCAAGCTTCTCGCCCAAGGACATCGAGCGCGGCTTTGAAGACCGCCTGAAGCTCGAACACACCTACGGCTACTACGGCGGAGGAAAGCTGGTGCAGCTGCCGAAGGGCGGGGTCGTCGACGTTCCCGAGGTCGAATACTACGACCTTGAAAAGCTTGTGTTCTATGTAAAATGGCCGGAGGGTCAGACCGCGGATAAGCTTTTCTTCACGTTTGATCTTTATTCTGTAGGAAGCGACGGCAGCGTTAATACCGCCTCAAAAATTGAGATAGTTCCTAAAAGCGCAAATTGCTTTATAAATAAAGATTCTGTCGCTACGATCATTCTTGATTCGCTCGCCCCCGGTCAGGGTTCGGACGAAGGCAAGTGGAATGTTCCTGCCGACGGGGATATGAGCGACTACGTTTTAGAGCGCGATTTCAAGGGCTGGGTGGTAAAGAACGCCGACGGCACCGTTGGCGCGCCCGACAACAGTATGTGGGCAACAAATACCTACCCCACCACCGGCGGCTCCTCAAATTACATGATCGAACCCGGCTCGGATATCTGCGTGGAAATAGTATTCTACGATAATCTCGGGATAGTCAAGGACGCCGGGAAGAAATTCGGCGACGGCGCAAACAAGATAAACAGCTACTTTGCAAAGCTTGAGGGCGGTATCGCCGGGGTCGCAGCCGGCAGACACCTCCAGAACCTTGCAAACTATGTCGATTCCGACCTCGTTTCGGGCGCGGAGCTTCTGAGCACGATAGATTTCAGCCAGGACGACGGCACATACCGCTCCTGGAACTCGTCGATGACCTATAAGGGCAACAGCTCTTTCCCGAGGCTTTACGACTTCAAGCCGGTAGGAAGCCAGTTTGTCGATGAATCTAAGTTCTTAAGGAGCTTTGAAGGCCACTACAGCGACAAGGGCTACCAGATAAAATACCTCAGAATAGATACCAGAGCCTCAAGCCACCCCGAATACACCGATGAGGCGCGGAAATACACCGCGTTCTTCACAAAGCTCTATAACAGCTCGCAGGTGAAAAACGTCTGTTTCTACTGCCCCGTTGTAATAGGCGAGGGCGATTATACCGGCGTTTTCTACGGGTATAACACCGGCGGCTCGGGCTACGAAAATATAACCGTCATCAACCCCTTTGTTGAGGGAACAAAATATGTCGGCGGCTTCGCGGGTCATCAGGACGGCGGCGGCAACATGAGCGGCAACAGCGTATATGTTGAGGAGATCACCGACAAGATAGACGAAGAAGGCGGCCACAACGGCTACTTTGACAACTACAATTACGATTATAACAACAACAACCGCGACGGCAACGCCTCGACGGAAGAGATAACATGGGAAGACCCGAACGACGACCCGTATTCAAGGTTTTATATCCACGGAATAGGTTTGGAAGCCTATGCCGGAGGAATGTTCGGCAGCTTCAGCGGAACCATGACTAACCTTGCGGCCTCGGTAAGGGTAGAAAGCGACGGCTATGCGGGCGGCGTTATAGGATATACGTCCGGCCTGACCTTTAACGGCGGAAACTATACGGGCGGCCATACCTATAACGGCAAGTTCTCCGGAACTGCCGCGATCGACGGCTACGACTATACTCTTAAAAACGTCTACGGAAAACTCGGCGCAGGCGGCCTTGTCGGGTACGCTGCGGCTTCACCCGGAATGAATAACGGCGTTTATACTTCATGCTCGGTAAGCAGCGACGACCCCGAAAACGCCGATACAATGGTAGGCGTATTGGGCGACGGCAGCGAGAGAACATACGGCCAAGACGCCGTTTACTCAATAGGCTGCGTTATCGGCGACGACGGCAGCATAATTCATTACGGCTCAAAATCGCCGAACGTTAAGAAGGTTTCTTCTACTCAGTCAAAGGCATTGGCCGAAAACCCCGTTCCCGCGGTTCATTATGACGAATGCCTGCCCGACACCTTCCCGTATACAAATAAAACCGGCCGACACAACGGCGACTGGCTGCTTGCGGCAAATATGGGCGTGTTCTACTGGGAACTCGACAACGCGGGCAAATGCTACATCTACGCCGTGTTATATAATCCTCTTACCAATGAGGAAAAGGTGATCAGTACCCTTGACGAAAACACCGGCAATATATCAAAATTCGGCTACGGATATATCTGCGGCGAATCGGTCACGACCGACACCACTATGATGAATTATCTCCATGTCGGCAACAGTTTTAATACCATAGGCGGCGAAATTCCCGAAACGGCGATAAAGGTTGCCGAGCAGAAGTTCGGCAGCTTCGGCATCGTCGGCGGAGCATGTACCTTTGACGGCAGCAGCTATTCGCCCGTAAAAGGAAAGCAGAGCTTTACCTTCAATTACAGCTTCAAGGTCCATGGCTCCGACCACAGACTTAAAACCGTCACCGGCCCGAAGACCTTCTACTTCGACCCCGGGTTCTGCGGCGTGAGCACCCACGAGACCTTAGGCGACCGCACCGAAACCGCGGGCCGCGATGAGCCTTACCAGATACGCTGCGAAGCGCAGTTCAAGAACATTGAACACGCCCTTGCGTCCTCGTTCGTTCAGACTAAGCCCCTCACCCTCGGCAACGCTTTTACACAGGTCAAGCCGATAGGCAGCATAAGCGGGTACTTCAGCGGACGTTACCGTGTCGATTCTGCCCTCGCCGACAGCACGAACATCACCCTCGAAGGGGCCTTTAAGACCGAAGGGATCAACGCCATCGGCCTGTTCGGCGTTGCGAGAAACGCGGATATTTCCGGCATTAAGCTTGATTGCAACGACAACACGATCTCGATAACCGGGCGCGCCTCCGTCGACGGCGGAAAGATAGGCGCGGGCGGCATCGCCGGCATAGCCATAGGCGGCAGTATCAGCGACTGCACGGTAACTAACCTTATTATAGACGCCGGCGGAAACGACGTCACCGTCGCCATGGGCGGCATAGCCGGATTCAGCAGCGCGACGATTCAGAACTGCATCTATACGGGCGACAATAACAGCATTACTGCAAATTCCAGCTACAGCGGCAGCGACATTTACACCGCGCTCGGCGGAATAGCCGGTTCGGCGTCGGGAAGCATCACCGGCTGCACGGTTGAGAACATGAAGACCGGCTGCATGACCAACGAGGCCGTACTTTACGCCGGAGGAATCGTTGGCAACAACCTTTCCTTCACCGGCGAGACCTATCTGAGTGTTTCGACATGCACTTCAAAGGCCAGCCTGACGAGGCCGAGCGAAGAACTGTCATCGGGTGAAGGTAACAAGCCTTGGCATTTATACAAATCTAAAGTTCTTATTCACCCGATTGCCCCTGACGACTTTACTTTGGATTTAAATGACAAAACGCTCTTTGATGAAAGCACATTTGTATATGACGAAACGTCCGAAAAAACATTTGAAATGCAGTATGAATATCAGAGAAGAAGCATTTTGGGAATGGCCAGAATAATAACACCTGATTTCTTGGAACACTTAGACCAGCAAATCTCCAAAATCAACTTTGTCACCGGTTCGGGCGTAACTGATGATTCAAGAGAAGTATATACGAAACCCACTTTGGGCGAAGGCACTGCCGGCACCGGAATGTCGGTCAATACGGTGATAAGCGATTGTGAGGCATATCAGGGCGCAGATTACTACAACTCCCGCATACATGGAAACAGTCCGGGCGTTAAGATGATACCCCAGACCCCCGAGCCTACCCTTATCACTACCGACGTGTACGTTTTCCGCCCGCCGATGGACAGCATAAGCTTTGTCGAGTACACCGAGACTACGCCCGAGGTCAAGCTGTTTGCCCTCTACGAAAAGAACGACGGCAGCAACATCGGCACCGTTGCCGAGCTTTACGAGGCCGGCAGCTATAAGCCCGAGGGCAATTTCGACACCCTCGATCAGTACGGGATCGTGACCAACCTCGGCAGAATCGAAGACCTTGACATCACCTTTGACGGCGCCCCGGTCAAGAGCATTCCCGGCCAGCCCTACAGCGATAAGGGCGGCAAGTCGATCATGCTCAACGCCGATACTTTCTGCGATTTCTCGCCGATAATCGCCGACAGAAGCGGAACAATCACCGTTGTTTATAAGG
>CANRHA010000017.1 GCA_947630315.1 uncultured Clostridia bacterium | reverse complement strand
GCGCCTGTTTTTGGGCGCGGTACTCCTCGGAATGCTCCTCGGCGCGGTCTATGATATCCTCCGCGCGGTCCGGCTGACCTTCCGCCACCCGGGCTGGGCCGTATTTTTGGAGGATTTTATCTTTATGCTCATCTGCGGGGTGATGTTCTACACGTTTTGCACCGAGCTATGCCGTGGGAAGATGAGATTTTTTGTCGCCGCGGGGGCGGTGGGCGGCTTTGCGGCCTATCTGCTTACATTGGGCAGGGCGATAGTTTCTTTTAATGCCTTAATTGTGAAGTCGGCTAAAAAATTCCTGACATTTATAGGCAAAGTGCTCAAAAAATTTCTCGGCGATTTGTGCGGGGTGCCGTTTTTTGCAAAATCGGCCCCTAAAATTGAAGAAAATCCTTGCGCTGATGATGAAAACTGATGTATAATCAATCTGTATCGATGGCACTATAAATTTTCAGGGAGGCGTGAGAATGGCAAAACCTAATAAACGGCGCAGGTCGCATCTTGCCGACCTCGTTAAGCTCACGCTCTTTGTGCTTGTGCTGGTCTATTCGGTGGGCCTTATAATTCAGACCCAGGCCGATATTGCAGAGCAGAAGACCCAGATAGATAAGCTCCGCGAACAGATCAGCGAGACGAGGCAGGAAAACGATGAGTACCAGCGCATACTCAACACTGACGACGAGGAGGAATATATGTTCACCGTCGCCGTCGAAAAGCTCGGTTACGCCTATCCGAGAGAGCGCAGATTCTACGCTAAGCCGAAGAGCTGACCCCGAGCATGGCAAGGACATAAAGAAAGAGGAAACTAAACGCAAATGCAGCTTGAAGTCGGAGAAATCTTAGAGGGAAAAGTAACCGGCGTTCTGAAATTCGGCGCTTTTGTCGATTTGGGCGGAGGCAGATCGGGAATGGTACATATTTCCGAGGTCGCCCCTACCTATGTAAACGACATAAAAGAGCATGTCGCCGAAGGTCAGACCGTCAAAGTAAAGGTGATCGGAATTTCAGAGGACGGCAAAATAAGCCTCTCGATCAAAAAAGCGATGCAGCCGCAGCCAAGGCCGCAGGCCAAAAAGCCTCACGGCGATATGATGCAGAAGGATAAAGACGCGGAGCAGCGTCCGCGTCCTCACTCTCCTAAAAAGCCCCAGAAAAGGGAACAACCTACAGTTGAAGAACTTGAAAACGCCTACGAGCCGAGGCCCACTGTAACCGACGCCGGCTTTGAAGATATGCTCTCAAAGTTCAAGATGTCAAGCGAGGACAGAATGTCGGGGCTGAAGAATATGGACGTCAGAAAGCGCGGCCGCAGGAAATAATAAGCCTGATAAGCCCCCTTTGTATGGGGGCTTTTGATTTTCCGTCTTTAGTTTTCTGAAAGGATACAGCCAATGAAAAGAATTTTAGCCGCCGCGGCAGCCGTGCTTATGACGCTTACCGCCTGCGGCAGCCTTTCGCCGCTTCCCGGCGAGGATATGGTTATCGCCGCGAGGGAGTGGTACGCTTCTTTAGATTCCGCACACGTTCAGGTGGTAAACGGCTACACCGGCGAGACCGAGCAGGAGTTCATCTTTAAATACGACGAAAAGGACGTTATGACCTACTCGTACCTCGGAACAGGCGAGGGGGTTTACCTTGCACAGTACAACAACGGCCGCGAACAGTTCACCAACGACAACGGAAACATAACCGCGCTCGATTCCTCGGACATCTCCTTTACCGCCTATTCGCGCGACGTTCCCTACCCGATGGCGGGCGAGGGGCTTATACTATTTTATAAAAGAGGCGTCGTTTCGTCAGATGTCTCCACAGCGGAGGACGGCGGCACAGAGATCACCTACACCTACGACGTAAGTAAGCTCGGCCAGTACGACGGCGAGGGCGAGCTTGCCGGGTTTGAGGTGTGCTATCGGTTCGATAAAAACGGCGGATTTGTAAGCATGGACCAGAAAACCGACATAAATATCGGAGGCGAGATCGTTCCGCACCTCTATACCGTATATATAACCGAGTGTAATTCGGTCGAGCGGGTGGAAAATATTGTGGATATCTCGTCGATCAAGGACTAAAGGTTGTACCTTTGTATATTTTGCATAAATATTTGCCGGATTTAACTAAAAATTTCTCCGGCATATTTTTTGCCAAAAACTTGACTATTTCGGGTATACAGTGGTATATTATACCTTGCGTGACTGCGAAGATATGCGATGAAGCTGAAGGTTGCCGCCTTGGGCGGGTAATTTCAGCCGAGTATGTCCGATTTTAAACCGGGCGACTGTAAATCAACACGGACGGCGCCGCCGCGTCTTGCGAACGCAAAAGCGTTAAGCGAACGGCTGCCGCAGACCCCTTAGTGTGTGTCGTATCTTACGTCGAAAAGCTTAAGTTTTTCGGTCTTTTTTATGGAGATAAAAAGGAACACACGGAAGCGTGTATTTAACAGAAGACCCGCGCGCGAGTGCGGGCGCCCCCCAAGCAATTTTATTAAGGAGGCATTAAAATGGCAGTCAATGAAAAAATCAGGATCAAGATCAAGGGCTATGAGCACTCAAATGTCGACGCTGCCGCGGCGAAGATCGTCGAGGCCGCAAAGAGAAGCGGCGCAAAGGTCTCCGGACCCGTTCCGCTCCCCACCGACAAAGAGGTCGTTACCATTCTGCGCGCTGTATTTAAGGATAAAGACAGCCGCGAGCAGTTCGAGCTGAGGACACATAAGAGACTCATCGACGTTCTGCACCCGACTAACGACACCACAGCAGCTCTTCAGAATCTTGAGCTTCCTGCCGGCGTAGACATTGTGATGGAGATCAAGTGATCTTAACGAAACCTTTATTTAAAACGGTTTCAGAACAAAGTCTCGCTTACAGGTCAAGTCGGCAAAGCCGACCAATAACCGAATAGGAGGAAAACAAAAATGCAAAAAGGCATCATCGGAAAGAAGATCGGCATGACGCAGGTCTTCACCGAAACCGGCAAGGTCATTCCGGTATCCGTCATTGAGGCGGGACCGTGCGTGGTCGTTCAGAAGAAGACTTCCGAGAACGACGGCTACGAAGCCGTGCAGCTCGGGTTCGGAGACGCCACCGCGAAGAGCCTCAAAAAGCCCCTGACCGGGCACTTCAAAAAGGCTGACGTAGCCCTTAAGAAGCACTTAAAGGAATTCAGACTCGACGATATCTCGACCCTCAACGTGGGCGACATCGTTAAGGCGGACGTTTTCGCCGTAGGCGATGTCGTAGACGTGAGCGGTATCTCAAAAGGTAAGGGATTCGCCGGAACGATCAAGCGCTGGAATAATCACAGACTTAAAGAGACCCACGGTACCGGCCCCGTACACCGCCATGCGGGTTCTATGGGCGCCTGCTCCTCGCCTTCGAGAATATTCAAGGGCAAGGGTATGCCGGGCCACCTCGGAGCCGAAAAGGTAACTATCCAGAACCTCGAGGTAGTAAGGGTCGACGCAGAAAACAACCTTATCGCTGTCAAGGGAGCTATCCCCGGACCCAAGAGCGGAATAGTCACCGTTTGCGACAGCGTTAAAAAGGCTTAGTGGAAGGAGGAAACGAAATGTCTAAGATTTCCGTTTACGACATCAAGGGCAATGTTGTTGCCGACACTGAGCTCAACGACGCAATATGGGGAATAGAACCCAACGTTCCCGTAATGCATACCATGGTCGTCAACTATCTTGCAAATCAGAGACAGGGTACACAGTCAACCCTTACAAGGACTGAAGTTTCCGGCGGCGGCAGAAAGCCCTGGAGACAGAAGGGCACCGGCAGAGCCCGCCAGGGTTCGACACGCTCGCCCCAGTGGACTCACGGCGGCGTAGCCTTAGGCCCCAAGCCCCGCAGCTACCGCTTTACCGTGAACAAAAAGGTTCGCAGACTCGCGATGAAGTCGGCGCTCTCATCTAAGCTCGCCGAGGGCGGAGTGATCGTTCTGGACGCCATCAGCTTTGAGGGCATCAAGACCAAGAACGTGACCGAAATGTTAAAAGCCTTAGGCGCCGAGGGCAAGGCCCTTATAGTAAATACCGCCGTAGATGAAAAGCTCGTTAAAAGCGCGCGCAATATTCCCGGCGTAAAGACCGCCCTTGTAAACACCCTTAACGTTTACGACATCCTCGGACATGACAAGTTCATAGTCGTGAAGGACGCCGTTGCCCAGATCGAGGAGGTATACTGCTAATGGTTAAAACAGCACAGGATATTATTCTCAAGCCCGTTATTACCGAGGCTTCTATGGAAGACCTCAGAGCAGGCAAATATACTTTCAGAGTTATGAAGACCGCCAATAAGTATGAAATAAAGAACGCGGTCGAAAAAATCTTCGGAGTTAAGGTCGCCAAGGTAAATACTGTTACCGTAAGAGGCAAGACCCGCAGAATGGGAAGATACGAAGGCACTACTCCTACATGGAAAAAGGCTGTCGTAACTCTCGCAAAGGGTTCAAAGACCATCTCCTTCTTCGACGGAATGATCTGACAGAAGGCAACGGCAGTATACGGAAAACAACATGGCGGCAAAAAAGCTGCATAGTACATCTTAAATCGGTTTTCCGTATCGGTATGGGCTTAGGATCCCGACAAACCTATAATCTGTAAGGAGAGATAAAAATGGCTATAAAAAGCTACAAGCCGACTACGAACGGACGCCGCGGAATGACAGTTACCGATTACAGCGTTCTTTCAAAGGTCGCTCCCGAAAAGAGCCTTCTTGAACCCATGAAGAAGACCTCGGGAAGAAACAGCTACGGCAGAATCACCGTTCGCCATCACGGCGGCGGCGAGAGAAGAAAATACCGCATCATCGACTTCAAGAGAAACAAGCTCGATATGGACGCAAAGGTCCTTACGCTTGAATATGATCCGAACCGCTCGGCTCATATAGCTCTTGTTCAGTATGAGGACGGCGAAAAGAGATACATCATCGCCCCGAACGGCCTCAACGTAGGCGATACCGTTCGCGCAGGCGCAGGCGCCGACATTAAGCCCGGCAACGCCCTGCCCCTCATAAATATCCCCGTCGGCACATTCATCCACAACATCGAGCTCTACCCCGGCAAGGGCGCTCAGCTCGTCCGCTCGGCCGGCAATATGGCTCAGCTGATGGGCAGAGAAGGCGATAAGGTTCTTGTACGTCTTCCCTCCGGCGAAATGAGATACGTTCCCGCAAACTGCATGGCGACAATAGGCCAGGTCGGAAACATCGACCACGAGAACGTTCACCTCGGCAAGGCCGGCAGAAAGCGCCATATGGGCGTAAGGCCCACCGTAAGAGGCTCGGTAATGAACCCGTGCGATCACCCGCACGGCGGCGGCGAGGGCAAGGCGCCCGTCGGACGTCCTTCGCCCGTATCACCCTGGGGCAAGCCTACTATGGGTTATAAGACCAGAGCTAAGCATCATCGCTCCGACAAGTATATTGTTAAGCGCCGCAACGCCAAGTAACGCCGAAAGGAGGCAGATGAACAATGGGTAGAAGTGTTAAAAAAGGACCTTATGTACAGGAATCGCTCTACAAAAAGGTCATCGCTATGAACGAAACGGGAGAGAAAAAGGCAATTAAAACCTGGAGCCGCGCTTCGGTTATCTTCCCCGATTTCGTTGGTCATACATTTGCCGTACACGACGGACGCAAACACGTTCCGGTATATATAACCGAGGACATGGTAGGTCACCGTCTGGGCGAATTTGCCCCGACCAGAACCTTTAAGGGTCACGCCGGTTCTAAGACGTCCAATAACGGTAAATAGACCGAAAGGAGGAAATTCTAATGGAAGCTAAGGCAATACTCCGGAATGCCCGTATTGCTCCCCGCAAGGTTGAAATTGTCCTCAACCTTATAAGAGGCAAGGACTTAGAAACCGCCCTTGCCATTATGAAGCACACTCCCAAGTCGGCATGCGAATATCTCATCAAGCTTGTAAATTCGGCCGCAGCAAACGCAGAAAACAATTTCCATATGGACAGATCGAGTCTTTATGTATCCGAATGCTACGTTTGCCCCGGACCTACGCTTAAGAGAATACATGCAAGAGCTAAGGGCAGCGCAGCAAGAATCCTTAAGAGGACTTCTCATGTAACGGTAGTTCTCTCTGAAAAGGAATAAGTCGGAAGAGGAGGTAAACTATGGGACAAAAAGTAAATCCGCACGGTTTGCGCGTCGGAATAATCAAGGATTGGGATTCCCGCTGGTTTGCAGATAAGAGCACTTTCGGCGATACCCTTGTTGAAGATTACAATATCCGTAACTACATCAAGAAGAATCTCTATTCCGCAGGCGTGCCGCGCATCGAAATCGAAAGATTCGCAGATAAGGTCAAAATCAATATCCACTGTGCAAAGCCCGGCCAGGTAATAGGCAGAGGCGGCGAGGCGATAGAAAAGCTCAAGGCCGATATCGAGAAGAAGATCGGCAAGACCGTTTCTCTCAACATCTTTGAGGTAAAATCGCCCGACCTGAACGCACAGCTCGTTGCCGAGAGGATAGCGCTCGACCTTGAAAACCGCGTAGCTTTCCGCCGCGCTATGAAGGGCGCTATCGGCAGAGCTATGAAGCTCGGCGCAAAGGGTATTAAAACTAAGGCTTCGGGCCGTTTGGGCGGCGCCGAAATAGCCAGAAGCGAAAGCTATCACGAGGGAACTATTCCCCTTCAGACCATAAGAGCCGACATCGATTACGGCACCGCCGAGGCCGCTACCACATACGGCCGCATAGGCGTTAAGGTCTGGATCTATAAGGGCGAAGTTTTAAAGGGAGAGGCCGCTGCTCAGCAGGAAGAAAAACCCGATCGCCGCAGCCGCCGTCCGAGAAACGGCGACGACAGGCCCCGCCGCCCGAGAAACGACAGCCGTCCTCCGAGAGGAGAAAACAAAAGAGAAGGAGGTAATAAATAATGTTACTTCCAAAGAGAGTTAAACACCGCAAGCAGCATCGCGGAAGAATGACCGGTAAAGCCACAAGAGGTAACTTTGTAGCCTACGGCGAATACGGACTTCAGGCCCTCGAGCCTTCGTGGATCACCTCGGCCCAGATAGAGGCCGCCCGTATAGCCATGACCCGTTACATCAAGCGCGGCGGACAGGTTTGGATAAAGATCTTCCCCGATAAGCCCGTTACAACTAAGGCGCTCGGCACCAGAATGGGTTCAGGTAAAGGTACCCCCGAGTTCTGGGTAGCGGTAGTAAAGCCCGGCAAGGTCATGTTTGAAATAGCCGGCGTAAGCGAAGAAGTCGCCAAGGAGGCTATGCGTCTTGCGGCTCACAAGCTGCCTATCAAGTGCAAGTTCGTTAAGAAGGAAGAAAAGGAGGGTGAGCAGTAATGAAAACAAGTGAGATCAAGGAAATGACTCTTGTCGAGATGCAGTCAAAGCTCGCCGATCTCCGCGAAGAGCTTTTCAACCTTCGTTTCCAGCACACTGTCAACCAGCTCGACAACCCTATGCGAATCAAGGCCGTTAAAAAGGATATCGCCCGTGTAATGACCTTTATCCGCCAGCGGGAATCCGAGTGATTGAGAGGAGGATCACAAGATGAGCGAAAGAAAGCTTAGAAAGACAAGAGTGGGAAAGGTCGTCTCCGATAAGATGGACAAAACAATAGTCGTAGCTATCGAAGACAACGTTATGCACCCGCTTTACAAGAAGATCATTAAAAGAACCGTTAAGTTCAAGGCCCACGACGAGGAGAACGCCGCGCATGTCGGCGATAAGGTCCAGATAATGGAGACCCGCCCCCTCTCAAAGGAAAAGAGATGGCGCCTTGTAAAGGTTCTCGAGCAGGCTAAGTAAGCCTATCATCAAAATTGTGATAATTGAAAGGAGGAACTTGCTGTGATACAGATGCAGACCAGACTCAAAGTTGCAGACAACACAGGCGCTAAAGAGCTTATGTGTATAAGAGTCCTGGGCGGCACTCGCCGCAAGTATGCCAATATCGGCGATGTCGTGGTGGCTTCCGTTAAAAAGGCGGCTCCCGGCGGCATGGTCAAAAAGGGCGACGTAGTTAAAGCAGTAATCGTTCGTTCAACTAAAGGCTTGCGCCGCGATGACGGAACCTATATCCGCTTCGACGAAAACGCAGCCGTTATAATCAAAGAAGATAAAACACCGAGGGGCACCCGTATCTTTGGCCTTGTCGCCAGAGAGCTCAGAGACCATGACTTCGTAAAGATCATGTCGTTAGCCCCCGAGGTACTTTAAGGAGGAGCCAAGCTTATGAACAAAATTCATGTCAAAACCGGCGACTCCGTGGTTATCCTCAGCGGCAAGGACAAGGGCAAAAAAGGTAAGGTCCTTGCAGTATCCCCTAAGGAGGGCAAGCTTATTGTCGAGGGCTGCAACATGGCTACAAAGTCAGTTAAGCCCCGCAGACAGGGCGAGCAGGGCGGAATCGTTAAGGCCGAGGCGGCAATGTACTCGAGCAAGGTGGCCCTTTGGTGCCCTAAATGCTCTAAAGGCGTAAGATACGGCATTAAGCTGGACGACGAGGGCGCAAAGGTAAGAGTTTGCAAGCGCTGCGGCACCGAAATTAAGTAAGGAGGATATAAAGATGGCAAGATTAAAAGATTACTATGTCAGCGATATAGCCCCCGCTCTTATGAAAAAGTTCGGCTATAAAAACGTAATGCAGATCCCTAAGCTCGATAAGGTGGTTATAAACGTAGGCTGCGGCGAGGCCAAGGAAAATTCTAAGGTAGTCGACGCCGTTATTACCGACCTTTCGGCTATAACCGGCCAGAGACCGGTAGTCTGCAAGGCTAAAAAATCCGTAGCTAACTTTAAGCTCCGCGAGGGTATGCCTATAGGAGTTAAGGTAACCTTAAGAGCCGATAAAATGTACGAGTTCGTCGACAGGCTGTTTAACGTAGCCTTCCCGCGTGTAAGAGACTTTAAGGGCATCAGCCCCAACTCGTTCGACGGCAGAGGAAACTATTCGACCGGCATTAAGGAACAGCTTATATTCCCCGAGATCGAGTTCGATAAGATCGATAAGGTCCGCGGAATGGACATCAACTTTATTACAACCGCTAAGACCGACGAAGAGGCAAAGGAGCTCCTCTCAATGCTGGGCGCTCCGTTCGCTAAGTAATGAGGAGGGTAAAAAATGGCTAAGAAATCTATGATTTTAAAACAGCAGGCAAAGCCAAAGTTCTCGTCCCGTGCTTACAATAGGTGCAAGATCTGCGGAAGACCTCACGCTTATCTGAGAAAGTTCGGCATCTGCCGTATCTGCTTCAGAGAGCTCGCGCATGACGGTCAGATCCCGGGAGTAAAAAAGGCAAGCTGGTAAAACCACAAGCAAAGGAGGCAAAACAGTATGCAGATTACTGATACGATAGCGGATCTTCTGACGAGAATACGCAACGCGAGCTCATCAAGACACGCTACTGTAGATGTTCCCGCTTCCAACGTTAAAAAGGCGATCACCGAAATACTCCTCGAAGAGGGCTATATAAAAGCATATTCGGTCGTCGACGACGGCAAGCAGGGCATCATTAGAATCACATTGAAATATGACGAGAATAAGGCGTCGGTCATCACCGGATTAAGAAGGGTCTCCAAGCCGGGTCTGAGAATCTACTCGAGCTGCGAGGATATGCCTAAGGTGATGAAGGGCCTCGGCGTAGCGATCGTTTCAACCTCTAAGGGTATAGTTACCGACCGCAAGGCCAGAGAGCTCGGCGTCGGCGGCGAGATACTCGCCTTCGTCTGGTAAGGAGGAAGTTATGTCAAGAATAGGACTTAAGCCCATAACTGTCCCCGCAGGCGTTGAGATAAGTGTCGCAGACGGAAACGTTGTAACCGTTAAGGGACCTAAGGGCACTCTAACAAAAACTTTTAATCCAACCCTTACGATCGCTGTTGAAAACGGCGAGATAAAGGTAAGCCGCCCTGACGACGAGCAGCTTTCAAAGTCGCTCCACGGCCTTACCAGGACTCTCGTGAACAACATGGTCGAAGGAGTTGTAAACGGCTACCAGAAGCTCCTTATAATCGAAGGAACAGGCTACAGAGCCGCTAAGCAGGGCAAGGATGTTATTTTAAACCTCGGCTATTCACATCAGGTCGTAATTTCAGAGACCGATACGATAAGCCTTGACGTTCCTCAGCCCAACCAGATCGTCGTAAAGGGAATCGACAAGCAGGAGGTCGGTCAGTTCGCCTGCGAGGTAAGAGCAAAGCGCCCGCCCGAACCCTATAAGGGCAAGGGGATCCGCTACGACGGCGAAGTCATTGTCCGCAAGGCCGGTAAGGCCGGTAAAGGCGCAAAGAAGTAACTAAAGGAGATTAAGCTATGGTAAAATCAGTTGACAGAGCCAAGGCAAGAGCTCATCGCCATGCAAGAGTCCGCTCTAAAATAAGCGGAACTGCAGCTTGCCCCCGTCTCAACGTTTTCCGCTCCGCAAAGCACATCTATGCGCAGGTAATAGACGACGCAACGGGTGTTACCCTTTGCGCAGCCTCAAGCATGTCGAAGGGCTTTGACCTTAACGGCGGAAATATTGAGGGAGCAAAAAAGGTTGGAAATATGATCGCGGAGCTTTGCCGCGAAAAGGGAATCGAAGAAGTCGTTTTCGACAGAGGCGGTTACGTTTATCACGGCCGCGTTGCAGCTTTGGCTGACGGCGCGCGTGAAGGCGGACTGAAGTTCTAAAAAGGAGGTAAACGTTTTGGCAATTATAGACGCTTCAAAATTAGAGCTTGTTGAGAAGCCGGTAGCAATCAACCGCGTATCTAAAACCGTTAAGGGCGGACGCATTATGAAGTTCTCCGCGCTTATGGTAGTAGGCGACGGAAACGGAATCGTCGGTTTCGGAATCGGCAAGTCGAGCGAAGTTCCCGACGCTATCCGCAAGGGAATTGAAGACGCAAAGAAAAACCTTATCCAGATACCCCTTAAAGGGACCAGCATTCCTCATGAGGTCGTAGGCGTTTACGGCGCCGGCAGAGTCCTTTTAAGACCCGCAGCGGCAGGTACCGGAGTTATCGCCGGCGGCCCTGTCCGTGCGGTTATCGAGGCGGCGGGAATTAAAGATATAAGAACTAAATCCCTGCGCTCAAATAACCCCTGCAACGTTGTCAGAGCAACCTTCAACGGCCTGCAGTCTTTAAGATCTGCAGAGGAAGTTGCCGCGAAAAGAGGCAAGACCGTTAAGGAGATCTTTGGCAAGAAAGAAGGAGGCGAGAACTGATGGCGCTTAAAATCGAGCTTGTAAAAAGCCTCAACGGAAGGCTCAAGGACCAGATAGCAACCGCCAACGCTCTCGGTCTTCGCAAAATCGGGGACACCACGGTTCAGCCTGACAACAGTCAGACAAAAGGTAAAATAAATAAGATCGTACACCTGATCAAAGTTACCGAAGAATAATATAAGGAGGTGTAGCAAATGAAATTGCATGATTTGGCTCCCGCTGAAGGCTCGACCCAAAAGGCTAAGAGAGTCGGCCGCGGCCACGGCTCCGGATGGGGCAAGACCGCCGCAAAGGGTCATAAGGGTCAGAACGCCCGCTCAGGCGGCGGCGTAAGACCCGGCTTTGAAGGCGGACAGACCAGGCTCGCAAGAAGAATCCCTAAAAGAGGATTTACCAACATTTTTGCGACCGAATATACTGCAATAAACGTTTCCGATCTCGAGAAATTTGTTGACGGAACCGTAGTTGACGCCGAGCTTTTAAAGGCCGCAGGCGTCATAAAGAAAGAAAACGACGGCGTTAAGGTTTTAGGCAACGGCGAACTTACTAAGAAACTCACCGTTAAGGCAGCCGCCTTCTCTGCTACTGCAAAGGAGAAGATAGAGAAGGCAGGCGGAGAGGCAGAGGTGGTCTGAGGTGTTCGAGACGTTAAAAAACGCGTGGAAGGTTAAGGAAATCCGCAAAAAACTGCTCTTCACGGTCTTCATCGTCATCATCTACCGTCTCGGCGGCTTTATCCCCGTTCCGTTTTTGGACGCAACGGCGATCGGCCAGATGATAGGTGACAGCGGAAACATCTTCAACTATCTCAACGTTCTTTCGGGCGGTACATTCTCAAGAGCAACACTGCTTTGTCTCTCGATATCGCCATACATCAATGCGCAGATCATTATCCAGCTTCTTACGTTTGCAATACCCGCCCTCGAGCGCCTCGCAAAAGAGGGAGAATCGGGCCGCGTAAAGCTCGATATGATCACAAAGTACACCACCCTCGGCATAGCGCTGTTCCAGTCATGGGCCTACTACCTTACCCTTAAAAACGCCGGTTCGCTTACCTACAGCTCCGGGTTCTCAAAGGTTATGGCCGAAATCGTCATTATTGCCTGCTTCACAGCCGGCGCAATGCTCGTAATATGGCTCGGCGCTCAGATTGATAAGCACGGAATAGGCAACGGAGTATCTATGCTCCTCTTTGCCGGTATCGTGGCCGATCTGCCGAACTCGTTCGGTTCTACCTTCGGCGCTTTGGCCGAAACAGGCAACCCCTTCAACATCGCGCTTATCCCGATCATCATCGTTCTGTTCGTTCTGATGATAGCCTTTATAGTCTTTATGGATAACGCCGAGAGAAGAATAAGCATTCAGTACGCAAAGCGCGTCGTCGGCAGAAAAATGTACGGCGGACAGTCGACCTATCTGCCTATAAAAATAGCCATGGCCGGCGTTCTGCCTATAATCTTCGCTATGTCGTTCATGTCTATTCCTCAGACGATAGAAATGTTCACCGGCGAACCCAAGAGCGGCTTCTGGGCAGGATTTATGAGACTGTTCAACACCACCCACCCGTTCTATGCAACCCTTTACTTCATTCTTATCATCGCGTTCAGCTACTTCTATGTAACTATGCAGTATAACCCGGTTGAGATCGCGAACAACCTGCGTCAGAATAACGGAGCTATCCCCGGCATTCGCCCCGGTAAGCCCACCTCTGACTACATCACGAGGGTACTTTCAAAGCTGATCCTTATCGGCGCTATATTCCTCGGTATCGTCGCTCTCTTCCCGATCATATTCGCCCAGATTACAAAGGTCCCCGGCCTCGCCCTCGGCGGTACTTCTATCCTCATCGTCGTAAGCGTTGCGCTCGAGACTGTAAGACAGCTTGAATCTCAGCTGATGATGCGTCACCACAAGGGCTTCCTTGAATGATAAAAAAGGAGTCGGAAGTATGAATCTTATATTACTCGGCGCTCCGGGCGCCGGAAAAGGCACTCAGGCAGAAGTGATCTGCGCAGCCAAGGGCATTCCCGCAATATCTACGGGAAATATGCTCCGCGAGGCCGTTAAAAACGGCACCGAGAGCGGGCTTGCGGCAAAAAAGTTCATGGATGCGGGCGAGCTCGTTCCCGATGAAGTCGTGATCGGCATTTTAAAGGACAGGATCGCCGAACCCGACTGTGAAAAAGGCTTCATTCTCGACGGCTTCCCGAGAACCGTTCCCCAGGCCGAAGCGCTTGAGAGAATGGGAGTTAATATCGACAAGGTAATAGAAATTTTCGTTCCCGATGAGAAGATAGCTCAGCGCTTAGGCGGAAGAAGAGTCTGCGAATCCTGCGGAAATTCCTACCATGTCGACTATAAGCCCACAAAGGTCGAGGGCGTCTGCGACGCCTGCGGCGGAAAGGTAGTCACCCGTAAGGACGACGAACCCGCTACCGTCCTTGAAAGGCTGAGGGTGTATCATGAAAAGACCGCGCCCCTAAAAGATTTTTATGAAAAGCGCAGAAAGCTGAAGACAGTTATCGGGCAGGAGGAGGTAGCCGATACCTCGCGCCTAACGCTTGAGGCCATCGACAGCTGATATGATTTTAGTTAAAACAACAAGCGAACTCCTGAAGATGCGAAAGGCCGGGCTTATCACCGGCGGGGCACTTAAAGCCGCCGGAAACGCCATTCACGAGGGTATGTCGACATACGACCTCGACAGGGTCATCCATGACTACATCGTTTCGCACGGTGCCAAGCCTTCCTTTTTGCACTACAACGGATTTCCGGCAAGCGCCTGTATTTCGGTGAACGACACCGTTATCCACGGCATTCCCTCAAAGACCGAAAAGCTTAAAAACGGCGACATAGTTTCGGTCGACGTCGGGGCCTATATCGACGGCTACCACGGCGATTCGGCCAAAACCTTTGCCGTAGGTGATATTTCGGCCGAGGCGAGGGCGCTTATGGATTCTACCGAGCAAAGCCTTATGGCGGCGATAGATATTGTAAAGCCGGGAATGCGCATAGGCGATATTTCTCACGCGGTTCAGGAGTATAATGAATCGAGGGGATATTCGGTAGTCCGCCAGTACGTCGGCCACTGCGTAGGGCGAGACCTTCACGAGGACCCCGAGGTTCCGAACTACGGTAAGCCCGGGCATGGGCCGAGATTGGTCGC
>CANRHA010000016.1 GCA_947630315.1 uncultured Clostridia bacterium | reverse complement strand
GCGCGGGGCCAGCGGCAGCTCCGCTGCCGCTGCGGCGGCCTCCGGCCGCCAGGGCTTCGCCCGGGGTGCGGTTCAGCAGGCGCCCTGTATAGGAGCAGAAGACCCTGCAATGCCATGGTCACCCCTCTCCCTCCCGGGCTACGCAGTAGCCCACGACTATGCAGCGCCCCCTCCCCTCGAGGGGAGGGGGCAGGGTGACTAAAAATAGCATGAGCGGATAGTAGTTAGAGAATAGTAGTTAGTAGTTAGTTGATGTGGGTGCTGAAGGTAAAAGCCAATTCGAGTGTAAGCGAATACCTTGTTTTCCCCTCGGCTCGTGTTGCGTCCACATCAAGTCCGAGCACAGCTTTTCCCCTCCCCACCGGGGAGGGGTTAGGGGTGGGGCAATTAAATAGCATGAGAAAATTTCCGCAAGGAAATTTGCGAATACCTTTTTATAGTGGGTGGACGCGCTTTGAATTGCTTTATTATTTGAGGGGCACAATGAACTGGCCCATTTAAGATAGCATGAGCGAAGCGAATACCTTTTTACAACTGGGCAACTGCGTCGCACTCTGTCGCTCCCGCCTATCGGATAGAGTTTCTGTTTTCTGATTTCTGTCCTCTGTCTTCTAATCGGATAGCATGAGCGAAGCGAATACCTTTTCACCAATGTGGCGTAGCCCCGCTCTGTCACACTCACCTATCTGAGAGAGCTTCTGCCCTCTGTTCTCTGCTCGTTCAGCACCACCCTAACTTCGTGAGCAGAAATCATCGTCTTCCACCTGCCCACCCTCATCGTAGCACTACACCACTTTAGAAGCAGAAGCATCCAGATATCACCTCTGCTCGCCCTTCCAATTTCTCCCTTTCCTGTCTCAAAAGCATCAGCCCTCGCCCCGCACCTCTATCCTCTACCATCTAACATCTATCTTCTAACTGTCCATTTCAATGTAATAAACCGTGTCCTTGTCCTCGTCGTAGATCGCGGCGGTAAAGTTGCGCGGGGGCGACGAAACAAGGTCCTCCGCGCTGCCGCCTATCTCGCCGTCTCCGCGGTTCTCAAAGCAATACCGGCCGTGGGCGACGCTCGGGATCTCCGACAAAACAAACGGCCCGACATGATAATTCTCGTCGTCTTTTTCGTAGTCGACGCCCCAGATTATCGCGGCTATCCAATCGCTTCCCGAGAGGTCGTTCCACGTCTCGGAAATTTTCTTTTTTGTTGATTCGTCGGTGATCCGCAGTTCTATAAACCTTTCGCCGTCGCCGAGCCAGCCGTGACTGTCGGTATCGGTTATTATCTCCGCGTCGCTTACGTCGACGCCGAAGATATTCTTGATCCCGCCCGTCTGCGTACATGACGTAAGCAGGGTGATCATGACCGTCAGCGCGGCAAATATTTTCATAAACCTCATGCAAATTCCTCCCCGATTTATTTATTGATTTATTTTTAGATCATCTTTTTCTCAAAAAATCAGCAAACCGCCCTGAAAAAGTACCAATTATTGCCGATCAGCGACGTCTCCCCACTGTGGCCGTCCGCCTGCCATCTCCATGAATTTTCGTCGATTTGGGTGAACTCAGCGTCTATTCCCTGAAAAGCGCGAGGCCGCTTTGAATAATAACAGCCGCAGTAAATGTTCCGGTGTTTAAACAAAACAAACTCAGCCATGCCGCCGTTCCAAAAGTTCATGTCGTTCACGCCGGGTATTATCGGTATGCCCTCGCCGAGGGTCAGCGCGCGTTCAAGCCTATCGCCGTTGAATATCAGAAACAGCGTCACACGCGCCCTTGGGGTAAGAGAAACGGCTGCTGCGGCTATGGAAAACAGCAACAGCAGCAGAAGCAGAAAGGCGCCGACCGTCCTTATTCCGTTCATCTTCAAAGCCTCCCGAATCTAAAAAATCATTCTATTAAAATAAAGAATAAGGCAGATAAGTATCACGATCTGGGCGATCGGCACAAAAAGCAAAACCCCCGCAGCGGCAAACCACAGCGCCGACGGCAGCCCTCTTTTGCGTTTGCGCAAGGCATAATAAAGGCAGCCGAGGCCGGAGACGGTGCAGAACAAAAACGGCAGCGTCCAAACCGTCGGGGCGGACGGCACGAACACTGCAAGGGCTATGACCATCAACCCGATCACCGAAAGCGCCACGGCGGCGATTATGAACTCGCGCCGGTCTCGCCGCAGATTTGCAAGTTCAATTGTATCGGAGAGCGCCTTTTCGGCCGTTTCGGCAGTCAGCCCGCCCTCGATTCGCTCCGAATGAATAAGCTCAATAACGCTTACGCCGAGCGCGTCCGCCAGAGGTTCGAGGGTGCTTATATCGGGAAAACCGCTGCCGGTCTCCCATCGACTTACCGCCTTATTTGTGACTGATAGCCGCTTTGCAAGCTCCTGCTGAGTCATTCCGCGCTCTTTTCTCATCTCGGCGACAAACCCGCCGAATTTTTGTATGTCCATATTGCCGCTCCTTTCCTTGTCATAATGAAATCTTAGAGCAGCACGGGGAAAAAGTCAAGGGAAAGCGGGTCTACGAATCGTGGAAAGGCGACGCGGGAGAGCTTTTGGGGGCGCTGGCAGATGACAGAAGACAGAAGTCAGAAGTCAGAAATCAGAATAGCTCCTTTGGAAGCTTGCGGTACAACCCGGCGCTGCCCGCGCCTACCTTTTTTAGAAGGTAGAAGATAGATGATTAGAAGATAGAACGCCTTACTGTGAGCAATAGTGACAGAGTGCATCACCGCTACCCGGTTATAAAAAGGTATTCGCTGCGCGAATGATATTCGAACAGAAAACAGAAGTCAGAGGTCAGAAGACAGAACGCCCCTTTGGGGCGGGAGTGACAGAGCATCGCTACACCACATGGGTGAAAAGGTATTCGCGGCAAAGCCGCTCATGCTATTTAAATCGCCTCACCCCCTGACCCCTCCCCGGTGGGGAGGGGAAACGCTGGTCACATACTTGTAGGGATATACCACGCCCGTGAGGTAAAAGGTATTCGCTTCGCTCATGCTATTTTAAATGAGCCGGTTCATTGTGCGCCTTGGATAATAAAGCAATTCAAAGTGAGTCCACACACTATAGAAAGGTATTCGCAAATTTCCTTGCGGAAATTTTCTCATGCTATTTGAATCACCCTACCCCCAACCCCTCCCCTCGAGGGGAGGGGGTTCTGCTATGCTGTGACCTTTTGCGTAGGCCGAGAGGGGAGGGGTGATCCGGCGCGGGCGGCACCGAAAAGAAGACAGAAGTCAGAGGTCAGAAATCAGAAAAGCTCTTTTGAGGAACGCGCGTTACAAATTGCAGCCGCCCGCGCCTACCTTTTTAGAAGGTAGAAGATAGATGAATAGAAGATAGAGCGCCTTACTGTGAGCAATAGTGACAAAGTGCATCACCGCTACCCGGTTATAAAAAGGTATTCGCTTCGCTCATACTATCTTAAATGATCCAGCACCATTGTGCGCCTTGGATAATAAAGCAATTCAAAGTACGTCCACACACTGTAAAAAAGGTATTCGCAAATTTCCTTGCGGAAATTTTCTCATACTATTTGAATCACCCCACCCCCTACCCCTCCCCTCGAGGGGAGGGGCGCTGCGTTACTATAGTTTTCAGCGCAGACCGGTAATAAGCAGAAAGAACATGGTGCTGCATAGCGGAGGCCGTTACCTTTCTGCGCAGCAGAGACCCCGGGCGAAGCCCCGGCGGCCGGAGACCGCCGCAGCGCGCCTGCGGCGCGCTGGCCCCGCGCTTAAGCGCGGGGCGGGCTTCGCCCGGGGTGTCGGCAGAGAGCAAAGGTCAGAAGTCAGAAATCAGACCCGGGAGTACAAGGTTAGCGATTAGCAGTATACTTGCGATATGCGCAGACGGCACCGGCAACGTTAGCAGAAACCTCCTGCCCGTCCGCTCGCCCTGATCTTCCTGCAAGCCCGGTAAAAAGCTTTTCTAACATCTACAATCTAATACCTCCCTTCTATGTGGCCCCGGCCGCATCCGCCCCTTAAAATTTCCTTGACAATTCAACCTTTTATATGTTATAATACATTCCGTGTATTACTATATACACGGAAAGGTTTGATATTCTTTTTATGGACGTTTTCATAATAGTCATACTTCTGGTACTGTCCGCATTGTTTTCGGCATCGGAAACGGCGCTCTCATCGGTCAATAAGGTGCGCCTCAGAAGCTACGCCGATGACGGGAAAAAGCGGGCGAAAATGGCTATTAAACTCACGGATAACTTTGATAAAACACTCACAACAATCTTGATCGGCAATAACGTTGTAAACCTCGCGTCAACTACCGTGGCTACCGTTATGATAGCTTCTCGGCTCGGCGCAAAATATGTGCCGGCGTCGACGGCGGTCATGACCGTTTTGGTAATTATTTTCGGCGAGATAATCCCGAAAAATATCGCCAACGAGTTCTCCGAAAGCGTTTCAATGGCGATAGCCTATCCGCTCTACGGGCTTTTGGTGATCCTCACGCCGCTCGTCTGGATACTCACCGGGCTTAAAAATATCGTCATAAAGCTCTGCGGAGGCAAAAACGACAGCCCGACCATGACCGAAGAAGAACTCAAATACATTATAGATGAAATTGAGGACGAGGGCGTTCTTGATGAAAACGAAAGCGACCTTGTAAAATCGGCGCTCGAGTTTTCTGATATAACGATCAGCGAGATACTTATCCCGAGGGTGAACATCTCGGCGGTGGAGATAGATCAAAGCCCCGAGGAGATCAAGGACGCATTTATAACATCGCATTACTCCCGCCTGCCTGTTTATGAGAAGACCATAGACTCGATCGTTGGAATAATCCACGAAAAAAATTTCTTTGATATGTACCTCAACGGCCGCAGAGATATACGCGAGATAATCCAGAAGCCGCTCTACATATTCGAGCTCACGCCGATCTCGGATATAATGCAGCAGATGCAGAGGGCTAAAACTCACATGGCCGTGGTCGTCGATCAGTACGGCGGCACGCAGGGGATCGTCACGATGGAGGATATAATCGAGGAGCTTGTCGGCGAGATCTACGACGAGACCGACGAGGAAGACACCTCGTTTGTAAAGCTCGGCGAAGATGAATACGAGGTCTCGGCGGACCTCTCGGTGAGGGATTTTCTCGACAATATCGGGCTTGACCCCGACGTGATCGAGACCGACTGCAACTCAATAGGCGGCCTCGTTATGGAAAATCTCGACAGAATACCCGAGCCTGACGAAGAAGTCGACTGCGGGCGGTTTCACTTCAAGGTGCTCTCGGTGGACGAGCAGCGAATCCAGAAAGTAAAAATAACCGTCGCCCCCGAGGAGACCTCGGAGGAGGAAGACGGCAAAGAAGAAGATTAAAAGATCCCCGGCTGTGCGAACGCATGGCCGGGGGTTTGCATGGAGGGAACGGAGGGGGGGAGGACGGAATAGCCCTTTTCCGGAAATGTGAAACAGAGTGGGGCGCCGTCACCTAAATATAAAAGGTATTCGCAAATTTCCGCAAGAAAATTTACGAATACCTTTTTAACCGGCGGCGTAACGCGTTTAAGCAGCAGGGCAACCCATTTCAACAGCAGGGCAACCCTCCCGCCGTTCCTCCGCAGCTCTTTACTTCTTCCCGAACAGCCCTTTGAGCTTTTCGCCGAGGCCGCCCTTGCCGGCGTCGACTCTCTGCTTAACGAGCTCCACGACCTTTTCAAGCTTGTCGTCGGGCAGATCGACCCCCGCAAGCTCCTCCACGGTCTTGATCGGCTCCTTCTTGAACTGCTCCAAGAGGTTGTCGTCGTTCTTTATTTTTTCGACAACTTCCTCTACCTTTTCCTTGATGTCCTTGAGATCGTTGATTTCCATGATTATTACCTCCTGATGGATCTTTATACGAAAATTATACATCTGCCCGCGGAATTTGTCAACATTTCCGCCCGCATGAGAGTGTCCATTCCACCCGCATTATTCGCTTAATTTAAATCCGTCACCGAAGGTGACACCTTTAAGCTCTAACATCTAATATCTAATATCTAATACCTATGATGTGTCCGTTTCGGCCACATCAGCCCTGCCCGCGCCGCTATTTGGGGCGGCTTTCTTTTTTGTCGATTTACTCTTTTGACGCTCTGAAGCGCCGCAACGAGAGCGGCGTATTCCTGCGTTCTGTGCAATATCAACAAAATATTGTTGAAAACTTCTCTCTTTTTTCATTTCCCATTTGGCATAAAAGCTATTGCATTTTTTGGCGGCCGGTGCTATAATTTTGGTACGAAGTGGAATTTGGTGTTAATTCGCGGTATTTTTCTTAAAGAAGGGGGTGGATTTGTTGTCTGATTCCGAGAAGTTACTGAACATGATGAGCGGAGAGCTGCCCTATACAATAGACTCAAAGGGCAGAATGAGCTTTCCTCAGCGCTTCCGCGACATAATAGGCGACAGATTCATTCTCACCCGCGGCGCCGATCACCGCCTTGTGGCCTATTCGGAGGAAAAATGGAACAGCCTCATGTTGAAGATATCGGCGATGAAGACCGGCAGAGAAAAAGAGATACTTAAACAGATATATATAAAGGGCGCAATATCGGTCGAGGCGGACAAGCTCGGCAGAATCTTGGTTCCCCAGGCGCTCAGAGAGTACGCGATGCTGATGAAGGACGTTTACGTCGTAGGAGCTATGGATACGGCGGAAATTTGGGATAAAGCCACCTACGAGGCATTCACTCAGTCTATAGGGCAGGAGGAGCTTTACGAAGCGCTCGGAGCTTTGGAGATTTAATTTGGAATTTGTACATTTACCCGTCCTTCTGGACGAATGCATAGAGGGCCTTGATATAAGGCCGAACGGTATCTACGTCGACGGCACGGCCGGCGGCGGCGGACATTCATATGAAATAGCGCGCAGGCTTGAGACCGGTATGCTTATAGCTATCGACCGTGATCCCGACGCAATAAAGGCCGCAGGGGAACGCCTCTACGGTTTAAACGCAAAGCTTGTGCGGTCTAACTACAGCGAAGTCGACAGCGTTTTACGCGAGCTCGGCATCGATAAAATAGACGGGATGCTTTTAGATCTCGGGGTATCGAGCTATCAGCTTGACAACCGCGAGCGCGGCTTCTCGTATCACGACGACGCGCCGCTCGACATGAGAATGAGCCGCGAAGGGCTTTCGGCCCGCGACGTTGTAAACAGCTACCCGTTAGAGGAGCTGTGCCGTATAATTTTTGAATACGGCGAAGAAAAATATGCCAGAAACATTGCCTCCAATATAGTAAAGTTGCGTGAATCAAATCCCATCGAATCTACTGCGGAGCTGGCCGAAATCGTTAAGATGTCGGTTCCGCAGAAGGCTCGGCGGGACCACAATCCCTGCCGGAAGACGTTCCAGGCTATACGCATCGAGGTCAACAACGAGCTCGGCTCGCTTTCAGAGGTATTAGATAAGGCTTTCGGGCTTTTAAAACCCGGCGGCCGTCTTGCAATAATAACATTCCACTCCCTTGAAGACCGCCTTGTAAAACAGCGGTTCGCGGGGTTTTGCCAGGGTTGCACCTGCCCGCCCGAATTTCCGGTGTGCGTGTGCGGAAAGACCCCGAGGGGCAGACTTGTCAACAAAAAGCCGATAGAACCCTCGGAGGAGGAGCAGCGGATAAACCTGCGTTCAAGATCGGCAAAACTCAGGATAATAGAAAAAATAAAGGATTGAAGATAAAAAGGATCGACCCGGGGGAGGGAATGAACTTTGGCAAACCGCGGAAATTTGGCTTACGATCTCTCTGTTTACGAGCCCAAGCAAAAGCCCGCCGAACAGGAGCAGCCCGCAATAAAAATGCAGAAAAACCCCATTCCCATGGCGAAGAAGGAGAGCGCCTTCAAGTTTGCGTTCAGGGCGTTTCTGATCCTTGCCGTTTTCTGCGCGGTTTTGTACGGAAAGGTCGAGACAAATTCGCTTTTCAGGGAGATAAGCTCTCTTGAAAGTGAACTCAAAAGCCTGCAATCCGAAAATATAACCCTTGCCGCCGAGTATGAGGCGAGGACCTCTTTAAAGAACGTTGAGGACTACGCCGAAAACGTCTTAGGTCTCAAAAAGCTCGACAAGGCCCAGATCGAATATGTCGAACTCACCGGCGATTCGGTAATAGAAAAGGTCGAGGCCGAGAACAAGAACATCTTTATAAGGATCAGAAACTTCATAAACGATCTGAAGGAACATATCGGCGCATGAGGCATATCCGGACAGTGAAGGCAATAAGATAATAACGGACAGAAAAGTTGAGCTTTGCATATACCGGCGCGGGCGGGCTTGACTTTTTGCTTTATCGGAATTTTCGTGAAGGGGGCGGCCGAATGGAAAAATCGACATCAAAGATGAAGGCGAAGCTTTGCACGCTCGTTTTTCTTCTGATGCTTCTTGTGATGGCGTATATAGCCTTTACAATGTATAAGGTCGCCGTAAAGGACAGCAATAAGTATCAGGACCTCGCAAACCGCCAGCAGTTCAAGACGATGACGGTCGCCGCAAACCGCGGAACCATCTACGATTCAAACGGGCAGGTGCTTGCGCAGAGCGTCACCGTTTACACGGTATACGTCGACCCGAACACCTTCCAGGAGCAGGTCAGAAAGCAGAACAGCAATAAGGATCTCCCTCCCGAAAAGAGGGTGGACTACGAGCGCGCGATCATAAACGCCATGACCTCGAACCTTGACGTGACCGAGGAGGAGGTCAGGCAGAAGCTTTACACCGACAGCGGATATCAGATAATCGCAAAGAACGTCGATAAGATCACCGCGCAGGCGATAATGACACCGCTGACCGACCTCGGGCTTTACTGCGTCGGCGCGGCGCCTACCGCAAAGCGCTATTACCCGAATAACGACCTCGCCGCGAACGTCATAGGGCACCTTCACTACGACGGCTACGGGATATACGGCCTTGAGGCGTACTACGACGACTACCTCACCGGCGTCGACGGAAAGATAATCACCGCAGTTGACGCCACAAACACTGAGATACAGTACCGCTATAAGCAGAGCTATGACGCTCAGGACGGCGATTCTATATATACAAATCTCGATACTACTATACAGTATTACACCGAAAAGGCGCTTAAATCCGCGGTGGAATCAAACCTCGCCAAGGAAAAGGGCTGCGCGATAGTTATGGAGGCAAAGACCGGCAAGATACTCGCGATGGCGACCGAGCCGGACTACGACCTCAACAACCCGGCGGTCATATACGATGAAAAAACCGCCGCCGCATTGGAAGAAATACGTCAGACCGAGGGCGAAGACGCCTATATAGCCGCAAGATCGGACGCGTGGAACCGCCAATGGACGAATAAGGCGGTATCAACGCTTTACTACCCCGGCTCGGTATTTAAGGTCGTGACCGGCTCCGCGGCGCTGGAGGAAAGGGCGATCTCGCCCCTCACCGATACGTTTTACTGCGACGGCTCGGTTACGGTAGTCAAGGGCGTTCCGCCTATCCACTGTTGGACTTCATCGGGCGGGCACGGCACCCAGAACTTTGTTCAGGCGATGACAAATTCCTGCAACCCGGCGTTTATAGCCATCGGCCAGAAGCTCGGCGCTAAGGCGTTTACCGATTACTTCAAAGCCTACGGACTCACCGAAAAAACCGGGATAGACCTTCCCGCAGAGGCGGACAGCATTTACGTTCCCTATTCAAGAATGACCGCCCTCGACCTTGCGACAAGCTCGTTCGGCCAGGCAAATAAGATAACCCCGTTACAGATGATCACGGCCTACGCCGCGGTAATAAACGGCGGGTACCTTGTAACTCCGTATATCGTGAATAAAATCGTAGACGCCGACGGCAATATAGTAAAGCAGTTTGAACCTACGATCAAGCGCCAGGTGATCTCGGAGGAAACGTCGTCGATAATGCGCGACACCCTTGAAACGGTAGTTACGATGAACCAAGGCTCTAACGTTTATATTCAGGGCTACAACATCGGCGGAAAATCGGGAACCTCGCAGAAGCTCGACCTCAAGGGCGGCGATTCGCTCTATGTTTCGTCGTACTGCGCCTTCTACCCGGCGGAGGACCCCGAAATAATAATGCTCGTTATGATAGACCAGCCCAGCGCCGGGAGATACTACGGCTCGGCGGTCGCGGCGCCGGTCGTATCCGAGGTATTTCAGGAGATACTTCCCTACCTCGGCTACTATGCCGAATACAGCGAGGAGGACCTCGAGACCCTCGACGTAAACGTTCCCGACCTCATCAACGACGACGTTGAATCGGTTGAAGCTACGCTTTCGGCCCTCGGGCTTGAATACGAGATAATAGGCGACGGCGATACCGTTTTAAGGCAGGTTCCCTCTACAGGCAACGCGATGCCCAAAGGCTGCAAAGTCGTTCTATATACCGAGGAGGACACCGAACCCGAATATGTATTCGTTCCCGACCTCACCGGAAAAACGCTTGAATACGCCAACAAAAAACTCACAAGCTTAGGGCTCAACCTTAAGCCTCTCGGCGGCGCCGCGCGCAAATCGGGCGCGACCTGCTCGGGCGTTATGAATTATAAAGAGGAGTACGTCGAGGTAGGAACGATTATAGAAACATACTTTATTGTAAACGACGAGACCGGCTGATCATATAATCGCGATGATTTTGCCGGGCTCGCCCGGTTTTGAACCAAAGGGGTAAAATATGAAACTCAGTGAACTTTTAAAGGGCGTTGCAGATCCGCCCGAGGATATTGAAATTACAGGACTTTTCTCCGATTCGCGCAAGGCCGGGCCGGGAAGTCTTTTTGTCTGTCTTGAGGGCAAAAACTTTGACGCCCACAGCGCCATACCCGAGCTTATTGGCAAGGGAGTCGCGTTTTTTGTTACTCAGCGCGACTGCGGAATACCCAATCAGGTTGTTGTTCCGGACACCCGCGAAGCCCTTGCGAAGATATGGGCGAACAGGTACGGAAACCCTCAGAACAGCCTTAAAATGATAGCCGTTACCGGCACCAACGGAAAGACCACCGTGACGACGGTCATAAAAAATCTGCTCACCGCCTTAGGCCATAAGACCGGCCTTATAGGAACCTGCTGCAACGAGATAGGCGGCGAGGTTTTACATGCCGAGCGCTCGACCCCCGAGCCGGACGAATTTTTTGAGCTTTTAAAGAAGATGGTCGACGCGGGGTGCGAATACTGCGTTATGGAGGCGACTTCCCAGGGGCTTGAACAGCGCCGCCTTGCGGGCATACGTTTTGACATAGCCGCGTTCACGAATCTCACTCAGGACCACCTCGACTTCCACGGCAATATGGAGAACTACTATCAGGCAAAAAAGATACTCTTTTCTCAGTGCGACAGGGCGCTTATAAACCTTGACGACGAGGGCGGCAGAAGGCTTTACGGAGAGATATCCTGTGAAAAATACGGCTTTACCGTCAAAGACGAGAGCGATTTTTCCGCCGACGCGATATGTCTTAGGCCGCACGGCTCGATATTCTGGTACTGCCGTAAGCGCAGGGCCTACAAAACCGAAATACGCCTGCCGGGAGGGTATAACGTATCAAACGCGCTCTGCGCCATGGCCGTCGTTGAACTTACCGGCGAAAACCCCGAGGAGTTTATCCCGCTGATAAAGGATATAAACGGCGTTCGCGGCAGATGCGAAGTAGTTAATACCGGCCGCGATTTTACCGTTATCCTCGATTACGCCCACACCCCCGACGCGCTGGAAAATATTCTTTCAAGCGTCAAAGAATGCGCCGAGGGGAGGGTGGTGTGCCTGTTCGGCTGCGGCGGAGACCGCGATCCGATAAAGCGCCCGATAATGGCTAAGGCCGCCGCAAAGTACGCGGATTTCCTCATTATAACCTCAGACAACCCGCGCAGCGAGGATCCGCATTCGATAATTACTCAGATAATAGGCGGTCTTGCCGGAACAAACGCCGAATATATTGAAATAGACAACCGCCGCGAGGCGATATTCTGGGCGATAAAAAACGCGCGCCCGAAGGATACCTTAGTGCTTGCCGGCAAGGGCCACGAGGACTATCAGATATTAAAAGACGGAAAGATACATTTTGACGAGCGCGAGGTAGTAAAAGAGGCGCTTGAAAGTCTGTAAAATCGGGGGAAGAAAAACCGTATGCCTTTTTGGATAAACATTGTAGTAGGATTCGTTTCACTTTTTGTCTCGGCGGGGCTGGGGTATATCTTAATACCCTACCTTAAAAAACTAAAGGTCGGGGCGCATATCCTCGAAATAGGCCCGCGCTGGCAGAAGGACAAAGAGGGCACGCCTCTCATGGGCGGCTTTATGTTCGCGATAGCTACCGTCGCCGCCTCGCTTATAGGGTATTTTCTGATAAGCTCCTACCGCTCGTCGCATCTTATAGATCAGCCGGACAACGCGTTCCTGAAATTGCTTTTGGGCCTCGGCGCAGCGCTGCTGTTTATGGTAATAGGCTTTATCGACGACTACATAAAGGTTGTAAAAAAGCGCAACAAGGGCTTTGACGTTAAGGGCAAGAGCCTTTGTCAGGCGGCGGTAGTGGCGCTTTACCTGTTCGGGCTTAAGCTCCTCGGAGATACCACAGCGGTGGTCATTCCCTTTTTAGGCGAGGTCGATTTTGGCTGGTTCTACTATGTTATAATGTTTGTGGCGATATACGGCTTTGTCAACGCGGTAAACCTTACCGACGGCGTAGACGGCCTCTGCGGAACCGTGACTTTTGTATACGCCGCGGCGTTCACGGTCATATTCACCCTGCTAAACGATTGGGAGTACTCGGCGTTTTCAATGGCGATCGCCGGGGGCTGCCTCGGGTTTCTGATCTGGAACCTCCACCCTGCAAAGGTGTTCATGGGCGACACCGGCTCGATGTTTTTGGGCGGCTGCGTTGTCGCGCTCGGCTTTGCGAGCGGGCTTGAGCTTCTTATCCCGCTCGTCGGAATAATCTACCTCATCGAGGCGATGAGCGACGTTATACAGATAGGCAGCTACAAGCTGAGGCACAAGCGGGTGTTCAAGATGGCGCCGATACACCATCACTTTGAGCTTTCTGGCTGGAGCGAGTATAAGATAGTATTTGTATTTTCCGGGATAACATTTTTAGCCGGACTTTTGGGAATATTCGCGACGGCGATGTATCTGCATTGAATTTTCGGGAGGGAAAGACGTGGCCGAGACAAGAACAAACTACATACTGAGCCGCGATCCCCAAGGCGGCCGAACCGCTCGCCCCGAAAAGGCGCCTGCCCGCGCGCCAAAAAAGCAGGAGCGCAAAAAGGCGCGTTCAAAGGAACCCGGCCTAAGAATTTACGACGGCAGCCTCGACATGGTGTTCTTTGCGGTCGTTATAGTGCTGCTCGTTTACGGGATAATAATGATGTTCTCGGCGAGCTATATCGCCGGGCTTTCGTCGCCCTCCCATGACGGCTATATGTATGTCCGCACCCAGGGCATAGCCGCTGTCGCGGGCGTTATAATGATGATCTTCATATCGTTTTTCGACTACCATATCCTTATGAACTCAAAGATAGTTCTGATTGGATTTTTGGGCGGCATAGGGCTTCTGACCTTTACCTCGCTGTTCGGCGACGAGGTCGCCGGCGCAAGAAGATGGCTCACCCTCGGCGGTTCGCCCGAGGGCGGCGGACTTTCTATCCAGCCCTCCGAGCTTATGAAGCCGATACTTATAGTTATGCTCGCCTACCTCGTTTCAAAATCGCAGAACAAGAGCCTCGGGAAAAAAGACCTCTGGCGGTACGGAATAATCTTTGCGCTCGTCTGCGGAAACATGGTTCTGCAAAGGCATATGTCCGGCCTGATACTTATGGCGATAATAGGCTTTTTGGTGCTCTTTATCGGCGACGTTCCGGTAAAGGACCTTATAAAATTAGGGCTTGCGCTCGTAGCCGTGGGCGCTCTCGTTGCGGTAATTGCAAGCGCCCTCGGGTTTATAGACCTTTCCTACGTTCTTGACAGATTTTCGGGAATGTCCTCGGCCGACAGCGGCGAAATAACCGATGAAAACTGGCAGACCTCGCAATCGCTTATAGCGATAGGTTCGGGAGGCTGGTTCGGCCTCGGCTTCGGGGAATCGAAACAAAAGTACCTCTGGCTGCCCGAATCTCAGAACGACTTCATCATATCGGTAATAGTCGAGGAGCTCGGCTACCTCGGCGGACTGGTAGTTATAATACTGTTCGGACTTCTGATATACCGCGGATTTTATATTGCAAGAAAGGCGCCGGATAAATTCGGAATGCTGATAACCGGCGGAATAACCTTCCAGATAGGCTTGCAGGCGCTGTTAAATATCGGAGTCGCGTGCAACGCCTTCCCGAATACCGGCATATCGCTGCCGTTTTTCAGCTCGGGAGGCACCGCGCTGCTAATACAGCTTGCAGAGATGGGAGTCGTGCTTGCGGTATCGCGACAATGTGAAATATAATACCTCTGAAAGGGGCGCCGAAATATGTTAAAAGTAATTCTTTCCGGGGGTGGCTCCGCGGGTCATGTCAATCCCGCGCTGGCTATCTCAGAGATAATAAGCGAGAATCGCCCCGATGTTGAGTTTTTATATGTCGGAACGCCCGGCGGAATGGAGCACAGATTGGCCGAAAACGCGGGCTTTAAGTTTGCCGCAATAAAGGTGGCGGGGCTTCAGCGAAAGCTCACGCTTAAAAATATCGCCCGCAACGCAAAGGCCGCCGCATACCTTGTGACGGCAGGCCATAAGGCAAAAAAGATAATAAAACAGTTTCAGCCCGATCTCGTAATAGGCACCGGCGGGTACGTCTGCGCGCCCATCGTAAGAGAGGCGGCAAAGATGGGCAGAAAGACTCTTATCCACGAGCAGAACGCCTTCCCCGGACTCACAACAAAAATTCTCGCGCCGTATGTCGATAAAATAATGCT